>CAZJTO010000259.1:0-4097 GCA_964548935.1 uncultured Saprospiraceae bacterium | reverse complement strand
CTCTGTTAAGTCTTGATCTATTTTGATCAAAATATTGGGTAAGCATATACTTCCACCGTGTGTCATCGGTAGTTGACCCTGCGGGCAAATTATGTCCCCAAGGGCCTTCTGGGGATTGGAGCATTAATGCTGGAGTAAGCCCCTCTATATAGCCGTAGCGCTTTTGGATGGCGGTTCGATCCCACATTTCTGTGGAAACACCCATAGCATCTCCAATAGCAGAACCTACTAACGCTCCAAGAACCTTATCATGATAACGTTCTTTGCTCATACTAATCCCCTCAAACCCATATGAGACTACTTTGGGATTAGGAATAGATACCTCCTCGGTCTTTGGAGCACAGCTTACTATCACTATACCTATGATAAAAAGGGAGCAGAAACCAAACCATAATTTTCTCTTCTTCACTCGGTCTTTATTTTTCATGAATAATCAGTAAGCTGTGTTGACTTCAAAATAACAAACACTCGATCATTTAATGACATCAACTAAATGACATGTGATTTTGTTAGTTGATCCGATCCAAATTTAGTTGAAATGTCATATCATCTTCGACTATGAGCATTTCTACCACCAATCGATCAGCTGTGATTGATCAGACTGTCAGGATAGATTCATCGGACTCATCCCCTTCATTTGGTAGTAGCTTATATTTAGTATCATTATCATCACCATTGTATGCCCAGGTAATCGTATGTGGGATATCTTCTGAGGTACCATCTACTCTGACAAACTTAGTAGTCATAGAGTAATCATCATGAAACACCAACTCAAAATGACTTCCTCCAAATGATTGATAAAACTCAGCCAAAGACTGGCTGGTCTCTGGCGTAACGACTATGCCAGATTTATCACATCTCCAATGACCTTGTAAAGTAGGTCCGGTGCATGAGATAAAAACGACTATAAAAGATAGGTACAATAGGTTTTTCATAATCAGGTAGTTGTTGATGAATACTAAAATATAAAATCAAGAAAATGATAATCTACAAATCCAACTTAATATCCTTCTTCACTTCATGATATCGCAAGGTTGCAGATATGCAGCGCTTGAGTTCATCTTCAGGAACTGGGCTATTTAAGTCAAATATAATCGCACGTTTACCCTCGAAGGTAAATGCCTCACTAAAGACCATCCTAAACGTCTCAACCAATCTCGTCGAACAACTGAAATACATCGCATACTGCTCTGGGCTCTTTGGCTTCCAATCCATCCTAAGCGTACTCCCCTTCTCGGTGATAAAGCTGGGCTCACCCCATTTGAGTGTTTCCTCAATCGCAGTAATACCACTTTCTTGAGCCGTCTGATGAACAAGAGATCTCAGATAAAACATCTTATCCCTTATGTGATCAGGATATGATCTCATTTTATCATCAAAGGATGCTGAAGATTTAATATCTAAGACTTTCATGACATAAGATGATTTGAATAACGTCAAAATAGTAAAACATGGAGTCATTACGTACCTTAACTAAATCATAAGGATAATTCGACAACAATAATCTGTATACTGTATTCAATGCATGTGATAAATAGTAAGTTTCTCAGTGGTCTCTTGGTTATGATATTGGTCTTAGCCAATATTTCGATGCACGCTCAAGATGAAGACAAGCCAATGTATTGTGTATTGAATTGCGATGCCAACATACACATTGAAAATAAAAACCTCGTCTATAGCTATTTGGATAGTGACAGTATCAAGCAGGTAGCCGAAACGCTGCCCGTCTTAGATTTTCCAATCAGATTTGCGTTTGTAACTGAGGACACAACAAGCTTGAACTATCCAGATCAGACATTTCTGGCTGGTGTAATCGAGAATCTAAACCATGCCTATGCCAATACAGGTGTGAAGTTTAGCATAGCGGAGCTTGCCAAAATTCAATCAGAAATCAAGCTTGAGGAACTCTCCGCAAATGCCTTTCAACTCTATGATAACTTCTCATTTCAACATGATCGTCAAGATATAATCACTGTCTATATACTCGATTACGCCAGAGATTTCTGCAGGACTACAGCGACTTCTATTAGTTGTTCCAGAGTCGGTGGATTTTCTTATGTGCTGTCAGGCCTGACTAACAACCTCGTTTTAAGTCAGTTTGATCTTAAAAACCCAATCATAGTGGCTCATGAGTTTGGTCATTTTTTCGGACTATATCACACCTTTGAAGAGCATCTTTTTGGTAAGGGAAGTTTTGATTCTGACGAGTGTCATAGGACGGGGGATTTGATTTGCGACACGCCACCAGACCCGGGTACGGCCTTTGAGATACATGTCAATTATGCTACTTGTGAGATGATCGGTTTTGAGGATAATAATGGCAACACCTATCAACCGCTCATTAATAATTACATGGCCTACTATAAACCTTGCTATCTCAAGGAATTTCAATTTACCCAGCAGCAAGAACTTGTCGTAAGATTGGCCAGTAATCTCCAGATGAGAAAAAAATTCAGTCGACAGTAGTAACCAATAGTTCAATTTGGTCATGGACTATAGGTCTAAAGTCCCAAACATAATTATGATTAAGTCCATACAACCATTAGGCTTTCCTTGGCAGACCCAAGATCCATTTCTATTTTGTGCATATCACAAAGACCACTACCCTGCTGGCAATGAGGATATGACCATAAGTCCAGAACAGTTGATAGGACGTAATGTGGGTTCTGATTTTATGCTCAAGGATAACTTTAGGATGTACCATGGCAAGACGATTCCTGGATTTCCCTATCATCCTCATCGCGGCTTTGAGACGATCACGATTAACTTAGAAGGTGTAGTGGATCATTCAGACTCCATGGGAGCCGCTGGGAGATTCACTGGCGGCGATGTGCAGTGGATGACTGCTGGCAGAGGGGTATTGCACTCCGAGATGTTTCCATTGATCCATACTGACTCGACCAATCCTCTTGAGATGATGCAAATATGGCTAAACCTCCCGAGCAAGTCTAAAATGGTAGATCCACACTTCAAGATGCTCTGGAAAGAAGACATCCCCATCCTGCGACACAAGGATAGCTCTGATCACACTACAACTATACGCTTGGTGACCGGATCCTTGGGCTCTTTGAAAGCTCTTGATCCGACTCCTAACTCTTGGGCTGCCAACCCTGACCACGCCGTCTGTATCTACACGATCAAGATGGAGGCACATGCTCAATGGGTCATGCCTAAAACTACGGCTGCTGCTAATCGAACACTCTACTACTACAATGGCACAGGCATGAGTATAGCAGATCAAATAATTCAAGCTGATCATCTCATACAGCTAGAGGCGGATCACGAAATCACCCTCCATAATGGTGAAGCTCCAAGTTATCTATTGGTCCTCGAGGGCGTACCGATCAATGAGCCTGTTGTACAGCATGGTCCATTTGTCATGAACACACAAGAAGAAATCCAACAGACCATGAGAGAGTACGGGCGCACACAATTTGGCGGTTGGCCGTGGCCAGCGACTGAATATGTACACTCCAGAGATAAAGGTAGATTCGCTCTACATAGTGATGGCCGTGAGGAAATCAAAGAAGCGCTACATTAGCACTAGAACTAAAGACTTCTGCAATTGAACCTCATGCTGCGTTTTATACTATTGTATAGTTTAGTAGCTATCCTCTGCGGTTGTGGAGGTATTAAGAGTACTGAGACTATTAAAAACCCTTTTCCCTCATTTGATGGGATCAATATTGCCTATGATGATGAGGGATCTGGAATTCCTGTATTCTTAATTCACGGATTCATCAATGATAAAAATTCATGGGGTCGATCTGCTCTAAAGAAGCAACTCATAGACCAGGGCTATCGAGTCATCATCCCAGACTTACGTGGCAACGGTGATTCTGACAAACCTCATGACCCAATAGCCTATAAAGACGACGCCGAGATAAAAGATCTCATCGCACTTGCCGATCATCTCAGTATAGAGTCTTATATGGCTGTCGGTTATTCGAGAGGATCAATAGTCTTGAGTAAGCTTTTAATATCCGATGAGCGAATTACAAAAGCGGTCATTGGTGGAATGGGTTTTGACTTTACGAATCCAGAATGGGAGATACCAGGGGCTTTTGCAGAAGCTTTTAGCGGCAGAGCAGAATTAA
>CAZJTO010000258.1:0-4131 GCA_964548935.1 uncultured Saprospiraceae bacterium | reverse complement strand
GGAAGATTTTTTCGAAGCATACTAAGACCTACAAGAAAGAGGAAAATGTCGAGGTATTTCCTATTGATCAAGATAATTGGTTCAAACACTTGTCTTCTG
The DNA here is from genome assembly GCA_964548935.1 of uncultured Saprospiraceae bacterium. Classification (GTDB taxonomy): domain Bacteria; phylum Bacteroidota; class Bacteroidia; order Chitinophagales; family Saprospiraceae; genus GYS-P2D. The sequence continues at coordinate 4,032 of CAZJTO010000258.1, read as the reverse complement.
CTTATGGGGCCATCATTGGTGGCGGTTTTGCAAGTACCTCGGAGATGTTGTATCTGAACAAACGATTTATGGTGATTCCGATGGTCGATCAATATGAGCAGAAGTGCAATGGCATTGCCCTAGAAGATATGGGGGTTACTGTCCTGCCTGAGATTAAAGATGATTTTCAACAACAAATAAGAACTTGGTTGGACAATGCAGAAGTAATACCGGTAGACTTTCCAGAGCACTCAGAGCAGCTGGTTAAGCTGGCACTGGGTATATCCTCTTAAGATCTATTAAAGCTGCAGAGAGCATAGCTATCACACACCTCAGCAAGTATCAAAATATCACCTTACAATTCCACCATTCCTTTTCGATGGTAGCTTCATTCTTCTCGTAGAATTTTATGGCTGGTTCATTCCAGTCGAGCACTTGCCATTTCATTAATCTAAAGCCGTCGGTTTTGGCGAAGGCGACCAGCTTGTCATAGAGTAGTTGGCCGATCCCTTTTTTGCGATAAGCTTCTCTAACTACGAAATCTTCGAGATAGAGCATTTTACCTTTCCAGGTGGAGAAGGTCGTATAGTATATGCAGATCCCAAGGACGTCATCCTTGTCAGTGGCGACAAGTGCATCAAATATCCCATCGTTAAAGGCCTGTCGATAGTAATCCTCGTCTACGTACACCTCGTGTTCCGCCTTCTCATATACGGCAAGTTCTTTGACCAAAGAAAATATGCTGGGGATGTCGTCGATGCTTGCAGTTCTTATGTTGATACTGTCGAGGCTCATGATTCTACTTTTATACGGCGATAAAATTAAATTACCCCGTTGAATAAAAAGAAAATAATCATACCTTTGCAGTCGCTTTTGAAAAAGCCTTATAAATTATTATATGCCAACTATTAATCAACTTGTAAAAAAGGGTCGAAAAAAGATCGTTACTCCGAGTAAGTCGAGAGCTTTAGATTCTTGTCCACAGAAGAGGGGAGTTTGTACCAGAGTGTACACTACTACTCCTAAGAAACCTAACTCTGCTCTGCGTAAGGTAGCTAAGGTTAGAATGACTAACGGTATCGAGGTGATCGCCTACATACCTGGGGAGGGACACAACTTACAAGAACACAGTATCGTACTCATCAGAGGTGGAAGGGTAAAAGATCTTCCAGGTGTGCGCTATACTATTGTGAGAGGTGCACTTGATACAGCAGGTGTTAACGATAGAAGACAAAGTAGATCACGTTACGGTACTAAGAGACCTAAGAAATAAGAAGATAAAGAGCTCATGAGAAAAAGAAAGCCGAAAAAGCGCATTATACAACCAGATCCGAGATTTGGAGATACGTTGGTTACACAGTTTGTCAACAACTTAATGCTTGCGGGAAAGAAAAGTACTGCCTTCAAGATATTCTATGATGCCATGGATATCATAGGAGAGAAGAGTGGTGAGGACCCACATGAGGTATGGCAAAAAGCTCTTAATAATATATACCCACAGGTAGAGGTGCGTAGTAAGCGTATCGGTGGTGCAACATTTCAGATCCCTACAGATATAAGATCAGCACGTAAAGTGTCCATGGGCATGAAGTGGTTGATTAAATACTCAAGAGCAAGAAGTGGAAAGGGTATGGCTGAGAAATTGTCTTCAGAAATCTTAGCAGCAAGTAAAGGCGAAGGTGCCGCTGTGAAGAAAAGAGAAGATACACATCGCATGGCAGAAGCTAACAAGGCATTCGCACACTTTAGAGCATAATTACATTTTCATCTAAGTCATAACATTAGGACAATCTATAAAAAATGGGAAAAGATTTAAGCTTCACTCGTAACATCGGAATTGCAGCGCATATTGATGCTGGTAAGACCACTACAACAGAGAGAATATTATTCTATACGGGTATGTCTCACAAGATCGGTGAAGTACACGATGGTGCCGCTACGATGGACTGGATGGAGCAAGAGCAGGAGAGAGGGATTACAATCACCTCGGCTGCCACTAAGACGTCATGGACATGGCAAGATCAAGAGTATGCGATGAATATCATCGATACGCCAGGTCACGTGGATTTCACAGTGGAAGTTAACAGATCATTGAGAGTCCTTGATGGTTTGGTATTTCTTTTCTGCGCCGTGAGTGGGGTAGAGCCGCAGTCTGAGACGAACTGGAGACTTGCAGATAATTACAAAGTTCCAAGAATCGGATTCGTCAATAAAATGGACCGTTCAGGTGCTGACTTCTTTTCAGTAGTGCGTGATGTAAAAGAAAAATTGGGATCAGAAGCTATTCCGCTTCAAGTGCCAATAGGAGCAGAAGAGACATTTAAAGGTGTGGTAGACCTGATCACTAATCAGGCCATTGTATGGAATGAAGATGATATGGGTATGACCTTTGAGGTTGTTGATGTTCCTGCCGATCTTGAAGAGACAGTACTAGAGTGGAGAGAGAAATTGCTTGAGGCTGTTGCAGAATATGATGATTCATTGATGGAAAAATTCTTTGATGATCCTAACAGCATCACTGTCGAGGAAATGAGAGCTGCAGTACGTCAGGCGGTACTTGACGCTAAGTTTGTACCGATGATGTGTGGTTCAGCATTTAAGAATAAAGGAGTTCAAGCTGTTCTAGATGCAGTCTGTGAGTTTTTGCCTTCGCCTCAGGATATTGGCGCGGTAACAGGGACTAATCCAGATACAGAAGAAGAAGAAGAAAGAGAGCCAGATACGGATGCTCCATTCTCAGCACTCGCATTTAAGATTGCTACAGATCCATTTGTAGGTCGATTGGCATTCTTTAGAGTTTATTCTGGATCATTAGATGCCGGATCATATATTCTTAACAATAGAACTGGTAAGAAAGAGCGTATCTCAAGATTATTCCAGATGCACTCCAATAAGCAAAATTCTATTCCCAAAGTAGAAGCTGGGGACATCGCAGCAGGGGTAGGATTTAAAGACTTACGTACGGGTGATACGCTTACTTCAGAAAAAAATCCTTTAGTATTTGAGTCTATGGTATTCCCTGATCCAGTGATCGGTGTAGCTGTAGAGCCTAAGTCACAAAAGGATATGGATAAGTTGGGTATCGGATTATCTAAGCTTTCCGAGGAAGATCCGACATTCAAAGTTAGATATGACGATGAGACTAACCAGACTGTAATTAGCGGTATGGGTGAGCTTCACTTAGAGATTATTATCGACCGTCTCCGTAGAGAGTTTAAGGTTGAGTGTAATCAGGGTAAGCCACAAGTAAACTATAGAGAATCGCTTAACAAGACAGTGTCTCACAGAGAGCGTCTTAAGAAGCAATCAGGTGGTGCGGGTCTATTCGCCGATATGGAGTTTGAATTAGGACCAGCAGATCAAGAGTTCTTAGATAGCGATGACTTCAAAAACGGTAAAGAGAAACTGCAATTCGTAAATAATATCGTGGGAGGATCAATCCCAAGAGATTTGATTCCATCTGCAGTTAAAGGCTTCAAAGCGATGATGGATAATGGTATTCTTGCAGGATATCCTATCGATAGTATGAAGGTTAGAGTGTATGATGGAAGTACGCACGCAGTCGATTCGAAGCCTATTGCATTCGAGCTTTGTGCGAAGGAAGGATTTAAGGCAGCTGCAAAAAATGCAGGACCTCAGATTCTTGAGCCGATCATGGCATTAGAAGTAGTTACTCCTGAGGAGTATACCGGTTCTGTGATTGGTGACTTAAACAGACGTCGTGGATTGCCTAAAGGCCAAGAAACAAGAACTGGTGGGGCTGTTGTCATTACGGCAGATGTGCCATTGTCAATGATGTTTGGCTATGTAACCGACTTAAGAACGATTACCTCGGGTAGAGCTAATAGTTCTATGATATTCTCTCATTATGCTCCGGTATCTAAGAGCTTATCTGAAGAGATTATTGCTGCCTCTAAAGGTGAGGTGAAAGTTTAGAATAGAAATATTTGTACTAAATAAATTTAAATGTACTTTTGCAGCCCGTTTCGACGGGTTGATTAATAACAGGTAATGAATCAGAAAATTAGAATCAAACTTCGCTCTTACGATCAC
>CAZJTO010000257.1:0-4137 GCA_964548935.1 uncultured Saprospiraceae bacterium | reverse complement strand
TAGAGTTAAATCAGTTGATTACATATTATAATTAATTATATTTGTTATGATTAAATTGAAAACGTATGTCACTACAGGTGCCCCACCCTCTTATTGCCCAAGCAATACATCAAGACAGTAATGGACTTGTCAACATCATTCTTACGGACGACAACGCTCATCAAGCAGAGGTCCTATATCAATCCGTCAGATCGAGCTTGTTATCTGGAGCGCATTGCTATATAGTCGTTTCGGAACATGCTGCTTCGATAGAGCCAGTGCAGATGTTGTCACAGTTTAACCTAGCCCATCTCAGTGCAGACCTGCAATCGCTATCAAGTGTTAATCAGGACATTCTGGCTCGATCTAAGTCATTGGAATCCTTGCAACGTATTCCTATTGAGAGTAATAGGCTCGCTAAGCTTAAGATCAATAGAGATACTATCCTCGATCAAATCAAAGAACAGCTCGCCAGATTTCAGGCATATATAACGCCGCAAGAGACATTTAAAGATCACATACTCAATGTTGAGCAAAACGAGGGCAATATCGCAAGTCCGCTAGTACAGGAGTTGATCACCTGGGATATAGACTATACGGTACTCAGAGGATTTAGCACATTAGGGGAGCTTTATGACAGCCTATTCAGCTTTGTCCAAAAGGAAATGATTCCATCATGGATCTTCAACAATGAAGACTCTCATAGGAGCTACGTCAACCAAGTCAGAAAAACCAAGGGATTAGTTGATGCCATCAACGCTCATCTATCTCAGCTTACTACTGAGTTAACTCATAACCAGCAGGAACAACTACAATCGGACATTGACCATGTAGAAAATGTGAAAATCGAGTTGGTAAAATACCTTCCTCTAAGCGAACTGGATTCTGCAGGTGATAGATATCTCAAGATTCAAAAGATCATTGCTCCATTGCAATCGGAGTTATACCAGCTAGCAATACCAGCCTTTACGGAACGTGAGTCCATTACCCATATAATCGATCAATTAGACACAGTCCTACTCAACAGTGAGTCGATCAAAGTCTCAACTATAAACGCTCTGTTAAACAGGGTGACACCATTTAACGCAACTGATGACAGGCTCGATAGTATAAATATCCAATTGGCAGAACTAAGAGCTGCTGTAGATACCATAGCGCCGGTTAAGGAAGTCATTAAAAAACGATACTTCAACTTAGCGACTATATCTGCTGACTGCACGGCCATTGCGAATACAATAGATCATCTATTAACCGTCTTAACGAACGACCAATACTGCAACTATAGATTGCTCAAGGCGGAACTCAATTGTACTGATTCTTTAGTTACGGCGCTATTATCGCAGACGCAATCAGATTGGGGTGAGGCATTGTTGACGCTATATATCCAGGGTCTACAATCCAATCGATCTATACTAATCCACGAAGATCACGAGCTCATCAGTAAATATGGAAAACACCTCAGGCTCTGCCGACGTATCCAAAGGACTGAATCAGAAATCCTACACAATAGGTGGGCTGATATCAGGTCTGAGGCATTGAACCGGGCTGGAGGTAAAACGGTGCAACAGTTATCTCATTCGGTTTCTACGGATAGTATGCTTCATGTCTTGACTCAGTACTTCCCTATTAAAATCACGACTCCAGAAGAACTGGACCACCATGAAGTGAAGGCTGACAGTAAGATAATCTTCCTCAATAACGGTAATGCCAATGTACAGCGCTTGCAAGAGCTCTCCCCAAACCATCACATCGTCATCTTAGGAAGCATACTGCGCAATATTAACAGGGTACAGGAACATTTGTCAACACAAGTGCTACAACTTGAAACGTCTTCAATCCAGCGATATAAACCATTTGGCACGATGCAAAGCAGTGATCGCCTAGCACAAGCTAAGTCTCTGGCACTGGCGATTAATATGATCTGTGATCGATTTGACGTGATACAATTGAGAGACAAGTCTGTCATCTCATTATGCAATAAAACACTATCGCAAAAGATCATAGATATGCTACCTGAACATCAAGTCAACCTCCTATATCAGAACTCCTCACAGTACGAAGACTTGGTTGATGCCATGATCCATGAAGATCGAGAGATATATATCCTGCATGAAAATGGACTACTTGACGAACGCCGGCTCGCACATCTAGATTGGCAATTGGACACCATCGAACAGATAAATCATACGGATATTAGGCTGATTAACATAACTACCTCGCAATTGACCTTTGATTTAGAGGCTACACTTATGAACGTTTTTAATGCCATAGTGAGTTTTAATACGACAGGACCAATATATGACGAGATAAGCGCTGCTGATGAACCTACAACAGTACCAATCTAAAATCAGGCTGCGATCAGAAGATGGCGTCAAGCAACTATGGGGTCATGTCAGAAAAAAGTGGTTTGTACTCACTCCTGAAGAAGTAGTCCGGCAATGTGTCTTACTCTATCTAATGGAAGAAAAGCAATATTCTAATAGTCTAATTGCGGTTGAAAAAACCATAACATACTATAAACTTAAGAAGAGATACGATATCGTCGTATTTGATCAGTCTATGACACCTCTCATATTGATAGAGTGCAAGAGTCCCGATGTACCGTTAGATCAAAAAACCTTCTATCAGATACAATCTTATGACAGTGTAATACAAGGACAACATTTATGGCTAACGAATGGTCACCAAAACATTATATTAGCAAAAGCCAAACACGAAAATCAATTGATCGAATGTACTGATATCCCTCAGTCCATTTGAGTGTTGTTGAACTGTATCTTATACTATGAATACCAAAATAGCCAAATGGACTTATAACGAGTTCATAACCTTCCTATTGATCCACGCCTCATATGCAGATCTAGAGTTCACTGAACCCGAGCGTCAGGCTATTCTTATGCTTGTATCCCAAGAAATGTTTGATGAGATCTACGCTTATTATAACATCTTGGGTGAGTATGAAAAACTCGAGGTCATCATGACTTGCAAGGATCGATTTATCTTAAGTCAAGATGATAAGCTTAAGATGATGAATCTACTCTCGGATCAATTTATTGCCGATGGTGTGGTGACTAAGTTAGAACTGCTACTGATGGATTTCTTAGATCGTCTCATAGAGGTCTAATCTATCGCATGAGTTTCTCCTTCGATAGCTAGGTGTGTGTTTTCAAATACAAGTTTTGCCTCATCCAATAGAGGTGTCAATACTTTGTATCTACTACTATAATGGCCTATGATCAATTTTTTTACTTCTGCCATTTGAGCGATTTGAGCTGCTTCCTTGGCAGTCGCATGCATCCGTTCATGGGCTTTGTCTTTTAGTTCATCAAGGTAAGTCGCCTCATGATAGAGTAGATCAACCTGATGTATGTAAGAGGCAATCTCTGGCTCATACATAGTATCCGTATAATACGCGAATGATCGAGAGGGTTTGGGCCCATACGTCAATTTATCATTAGTTATGATGGTGTCATTACGAGAGATATCTTGGCCACTTTGGGCAAATTTTATCTCTTGGATACTCAACCCATACTGTGCGATTGCATCTGATCTGACATTTCTCTTAGGGTGATGCTCAGTAAACACATACCCGTATGTAGGTATCCGATGAACCAGTGGTATCGCCTTGATACTCAGCCCATCTATCACACCCAATTCTACTGTGTTATTCTCCTCTATTTCTCGATAGTTTATAGGGTACGATAGGCTCCCGCCTGTTATGTGGACCATGTGCTCTATATAGTGCTTGATGCCAGCAGGTCCATAGATGTTGAGCGGGTCTTGGCGACCATTTAGATTAAATGAGGTCAACAAACCAGGTAATCCATATATATGATCCCCGTGCAAGTGGGTAATAAATATGTGCTTGATCTTGGTTCGACGGACGCCATACTCTGCCATCTTTATCTGAGCACCCTCCCCACAATCTAACACAAAGAGACTGTGATTATAGTTGAGTATAAAACAAGAGCTGAACCTTGATGGAGTGGGTAACGCCGAGTTGGCTCCCAATACGGTAAGCTCGAATGGAATCTTATTCTTCTTCTCCAGAAAGCTCCTTCTGTAGTTCCTCCATCATCACAAAGTCAACACTTTCTGCCAAAGTCGGAACTATATTAAGTATAGTCTGAAGTCGTGATATTTCGATAAGTTTTTTGA
>CAZJTO010000256.1:0-4151 GCA_964548935.1 uncultured Saprospiraceae bacterium | reverse complement strand
GTATGACACCTTGATCATTTTCTTGACCTGGGCTATTTGGTATAGGAAGAGGATTAGGTTTTTGCGTTTCCCTCATATAAGAGTAGGGTACAATGGCCATGGCATTAGCCCCTAATTCAGCCTGCTTGTGGATCGCTTCACCAGCCAGATTGGACGAGTAGCCGTTGAATATACGATAGCCCTCATGTGCAAAATTAAAGCCTTGTACATAGGAAGGCTCGACGGTGTTTCGAATCTTTCGTGGATACTTAGCTGGTAATTCCTTCAGGTATTCCTGCCAGATAGGCTCTAAATGCTCCAGATCCCCCGATGAAGGAGCATATTCATTATATTGATTCAGGAAATTGCTCTTATCTAAGGTATTCAGGTAAAAATCAATTAAAACCCCCGACATAGATTCACTTAACAGTGTTGACTTGCGATCATTTTGATCCTCACTGAATAAATCTGCCAGACTAACTCTATATCCAGACTCCACTAATCGAGCTGCCCAGTACTGATACCCTTCTCGCTGCCACTGATCGGTGAAACTGATGGCCATCCCTAACTCGAGTACCGGTGATACAACCTCGCCTAACATGGTTCTCAGCACGAGTAGGTTTTCCTTTTCGATGAAGTTTTCTGCATACTTCTCATTGATAACTGTGTAAGCTGTATGCTCTGCATAATTTATGTTGGCTTGAGCACTATTAGACTGATGTAGGGCTTTTTCCTCGGCAGAGGGATAGATGTAATAAGACATCCGAGGGATAGTTTTATCATTGCCTACGAACTCTTTGATTTGTGACAGCTTATCTTCAAGACTCCGACCAATGGTAGCTAACTGGTCTGCAGGTAACTCCGAGTTATAGTTAACAATGGTATAGTGGTCAGTCTCAAAGGTCTCAGCATCATCCTCACCGAACTCAAATAATAGATTGGAATTGATCTCCCAGTTATCGTCAAATGCCCCGATAGTCGCTCTGGTAGATTTTTGATAAACCACAATATCAAAACTCGCCCAGGTAAACCGAATGCCACTCTGCAAAGAACGCTCAAACACATCAAAAATAGCGTTGTCGTCATTGCCAGTAATAATCGTTAGCGGCAAATTAGTCTGCTGTGGATTCGGGTAGTTGTACATCGCAAGGACAGCCTGTTTATCTGAATGTTTTTTACCCAATACTGAAAAACCATCTGCCGCTATTTCGATAGGCAAACCCGATCTTAGATCTTTCAACACAGGTATTGCATCGAGCGTACCTACTAAGTATACAATCTTGTCTTTGATATCATCTAGAGTGATACTACTGGCTTCTTTGAAGCTAATTTTCAACTGCCTCTGAGCCTCAGGAGGTATATTCTGTTTGAATTCTTCGATTGCTGCGGCGTACTTATTGCTTGTATTCTCATCCTCTGAGCCGTAGAGAACTACTATTTCATTGTTTCGATAAGCGCTATATAGCTCCCATCTACTGGGAAGATCATTATGTACTTCTGTAGATTCTGAAGAAATATTTTGATCTGGGACTTGATCATTATGATTACAATGTGAATCTGTTAAGCCGAGGAGTAAAACAATAAGAGTCGCAATCTTGATCATGTATCTTATGTAGTGAACTCTCAATATCGTTATAGTTGCACTATAGTTTCGTATTAAGTCCCTAACATTCATTTAAATGTCATCATCAAGCTTAGCATTAGGATATAAGCCCTATGATATAGATCATGCTTTACTTCACTTTAATTCTTAGCTCACTGAGCACTCGTGATGCGTTTACGCCTGATGACATATGATATCACTCCAGCTACTGCTAAGATAATCATAGCTAAAAGAGACATATTTACAACCGCAGTAGATGAGTCTAAAGCGTCTTTATTTTTTATATAAATCCCAAAGAAGGCCCAGATCAGTACTGAGGTGAACCAGATATCACCATTGAGCCATAAGACTAACAACGTACCACAGATTCCAAGACCTATCAACCACGCCGTTACAACAGCCTCGGATAGACCAAAGAAAGCGAAATCATGAGCGATGAGATAAACATTATAATTAGCCAACGATGCAATAGAGATCCATCCCAAGTAAGCCCCGAACGGTATTCTGTAATACCATCGGGCATTGCCAAGTTTAGTCAATCGATAATTAATTACGATCAGAATGATCCAAAAAATAAAAATAATGATGCTCGCCCATCCAATATTAAGAGATTGCCAGGTCAGCAGCCAACACACATTGAGAAGACAAGTTAATGTAAACAGCCATGCGATTGCATTAACCTCCTTGGGGATTTTGCCGTCAATCTTCTTATATCCATATAAAACGAAGGCCCCTAATAAAATGTAAAGGACTGACCAAATCTTGAAAGAGAAATTAGCTGGCGTGAGCATATTAGTATAGAGATCAGAGACGTCTCCTGGAGTTCGACCAAAAAAAGGCAGCTCTAATGCTATCAAATTAACAACGATCAAGACTATATAGGACAGCAAATTAATGCGTGAGAGATAGCTTTTCATCTCTTCAAATGTAGTTAGCGAGTAATATATTGACGTCTAAAGATAATTATGCAGATGATGTTAACCTAATACGCAATTGTTAATAAGTAATTACTCAATTGAAGGTTATGAGAGCTGATTGAGTGTTATCAATTCATACTCCTCAATAATTGACCATATTGCCTCTTGCCAAGATCTTTGACAAAACCATGTTGATCATTGAAGACTTCATGCCCATTCACAAAGACATGATTGACGACACCATCAGACCGTTTTACATATCGAAATGCACCACCTAAGCTTGGGTGATAGTCCTCAAGGGGTTCTTGAGTAAGCCCTGATTCTAACTGACTGGGATCAATCACACACAGATCTGCTCTCCGTCCTATCTCTATAGAGCCCGCATCTAATCCCAGCCAATCTGCTGGGAGTTTGGTCAGCCGGTTGATTGCCTTTTCTATAGGCATGATATCAGGAAAATTCATCGATTGCCGCAATGTCTGCAATGCTCCATCATGAAATGCCATGTTGACATTGTGCGCACCAGAATCATTAAACCCTGGGAAAGTATAATCATGAGCCATTAAGCTCATCCGTACATCATCTCTATGATTAGCAGCTACACATTTCCATATGAGGTCAGTATCATGTTCTTGCATAAGATCCATGAAGTAATCAAGGCTATCGCCTCCATTAGCATTCCTATCCGAGAGCTCCTGAAACGTTGACCCAATCAAAGACTTATCTGGAGCCTTAACTACAGTCATCTCTCTCAAGAGTCTAGGAAATACGGAAGTCGATCTGTGATTCCAATCTTTCTTAAACCATGCTCTGAAACTCGGATCTGCAAAAGTATCCTTGCGTTCTTCGGAGCTAGCACCAATCACTTTAACCATGGAAGGGAACTCTTCAAATAGAGGGGTAATAGGACCTTCACCATAGTTGAGAAACGGCATTGACAGGGCTTGAAAACGCATATCAGCGTTAAATACCTTTTTGCCTATAGTAGCCAGTAAGGTGACTAACTTATGGATGTTTTCATCAGATTTGAGGTCCATTGCTGCGACAATTGTTGTCTTAAGCGGCTTACGTCCAAGGCCAGAACTCATGCGTAATAGATGTATACCTGACTTCTTATCTAAGGCATTTGGAGTGGCTTGGAGCACGCGATTATGTCTGCGCAGGATGTTAGCCAGACGCCGATACTCCGACACTGATGCTTGTTGAGATGGTACAGATGCTCCCTTATATGCAGGATTAAAAACGCCACTCCATCTATGAAATGGTAGCATATCAATAGACATACCCAGATATCCTGCCTCCATGGCTTCATTCAGGTAAGTGTCCATTTTGGCCTTCTCTGCCTTTGTTGCTTTTTGCACTTTGAAACTGCGGCCTACACCCATTGATGCGATCCGTATGTTGGAATGCCCTATGAAGCTGGCTACATTGGGGCCCATATTCAAGCTTCCAAGATGTTCATAATACTCTGCCAATGACTTCCAGGTGATTCGATCTTTGATCCATTCTGTTAGGACTTGAGCGGGCATGTTTTCAACACGGCAGAAGAGATCGACGATGTCTTCGTCTTTTCCCAGCGCAGCACTAATCGAGCAATTGCCCATCACTACAGTAGTAGTGCCATGCCGGAGTGACTCTTCAAGGCCTGGCAT
>CAZJTO010000255.1:0-4219 GCA_964548935.1 uncultured Saprospiraceae bacterium | reverse complement strand
AGTATAATGAGATGTTTATATTCATCGCATATTATAATTGATTTGATGAAGATTCAGTGTACAGTTTGGTTTGTTATATGCTTTTTGCTGGCGATTTCTACAGATGGTCAAAGCATCCGTACTGAATTTGGCAAAAATCGAATCCAATACCATGATGACTTTAGCAAGTGGTGGGAGTACGAAACTCAAAACTTTATCGTCTACTGGTACGGGAAAGGTCGGAACATCGCTCAGTCTGCTGTACAGATGGCAGAGGTGGTACATGGAGAGATACAGGATATAGCAGAACATCGAATCAATGATAAAATAGAGATCATCGTATACACGGATATCTCTGATCTATTACAAAGTAATATCGGTAGTGAAGACACATTTGAAACCACCCATGACGAAACTAAGGTCATAGGCAGTAGAATATTCGTCTATTTTGATGGCAATCACAAAAACCTCGAGCGCGACCTCAAAACAGGTATCGCACATGTCTACATTAACTCGATGTATGCACCCAATGGACTCCAAAGTGTCATTGAAAGTGATCCAGATCTTGAGGTACCTACTTGGTATAGAAAAGGATTTGTCAGCTATGCGGGGTCAAGATGGAATCCATACATCGAGGATGAATTGAGGGATGTTTGGTCACAAAAAAAAGCACGTTTCCGAAAATTCGGTTTCTTGTCAAAAGAGTTTCCACGTTTGGCTGGGCACAGTATGTGGAATTATATCAGTGAGCGTTATGGGCAAACTTCCATCACAACCTTGTTATATCTGATGAGGCTGCGCAATGAGTTTAATGAAAACTTAGAATTTGTCTACGGTATCAATGAAAAGAGGCTATATCAAGAATGGCAAACTTATTATTCACTCTTATTTGATGATACTGAGATAAGCCCGCTTCCCGAAGATGATCTTGTCGATGAAAAGCGACGTCAATTTTGGCCTAAGACTGCCTTGGAATTGAGTCCAGATGGACAGACCTTGGCCTACGTGGTAAATGAGATTGGCAAGGCACAAATCAGATTAAAAGATATTGATTCTGGCGATGAAAAAGTCATCATGAGATATGGCAGTAAAAATGCGGTTCAAGAAACAGACTATAACTATCCATTGATCGCATGGCACCCAACCCGATCAGAGTTAACGATCGCCTATGAATGGCGCGATAAGATTACACTGCGCAAAATAGATTTGACAACTGACGATTATATAGAGCAGACGATCCCGGAAAACCTTCAACGTGCCTACTCCATAGATTACATATCTGACGATGAATATCTCATGTCTGGTCTCGATAATGGGTACTCTGATTTATTTACCTACCATACACGATTCAGAAGATTAACTGCAATAACCGAGGACTATCATGATGATATTGATGCCTCATATGTAAATATAGGAGGTCAATGGGGTGCATTGTTTTCTTCTAATCGGACTCAGGCTCAACTACTGAATGAGCGTCTCGACACTATATTACCTAACAGCTCATTCGACGTGTTCTTTCTGCCTTTAGAAAGCGATTTTGCGCTGAGACTTACCAATACTCCCAATATTGACGAGTTACAACCTGTATTAGCTAATGATCACTATCTCGTATATCTCTCTGATGACAGCGGCGTACGCAACAGATGGACATTAGATCTAAACAGTCGACGGCCTGCATATCGTAACTCTAACTATGATCGAAACATTATAAACCATACAGCCTCAGCTAATAGCGATAAATATATATTTCATTCTTACAATGATCAGGACTATCGGTACTATATCAGTACTCCAGAATGGACCAACAGCATAAAAAATACACCGATCGGTTCTGAAGAGTTGGCGCAAGAAGAAAAAAAGAAACAGTTTGAACTTGCACCCAATCAACTAATACAATCCAGATATAATGACCCAGAAGTATTAGAACCACTCGAGACTAATTTGGACTTTAGAGTAGTCAAGAGAAACTTTCAAAAAAACGACGTTCCTCGTTCTGATAAAGTTCCTCAATTTATACCAGCACGTGCTGTAGCGTCAAGAAGACAGTTCAAACTTGAAGACATCATCACTAGAGTGGACAATGAAGTGCTCTTTGATGGTCTTGAGACTACTGCTGTAGATAATGAAATAGAAGCACAGCAGACAGGATTTCTCATCAAAGCAGTCGCTAAAGACATCTTTGAAGATTTTGAGATTTCTGCTGGGGTGCGTATTGCTTCGGACTTCAGAGGTACAGAGTTTTTTGCTACAGTCGATGATAATCGTAAACGCCTCGATCATCGGTATGCCATATATCGCAAGCAGTCTAGCGAAGAGGTCCTGAATGAGCGGCTACGAGAACAGATATTGGTAGGACTGTATCGTGCGAGTTATCCTCTGGACACCTATACCAGTCTGAGAGGTATCGCCACAGTGAGGATTGATGAAACGCATTTTCTAAATGAGAATCCAACTGCTGTCGAACTTGGACAGACTAATGAACAGCGGATTGCTATCAAGGGAGAATATATTTATGACAACACAATCGAAATCGACCTTAATCTAAGACAAGGCACACGCTATAAGGCATATGTACAAGCCATCAATAGGTTTGATCTAAGTGTATCCAATGGACTGGATTTTGATTTCAGTAGGGCATTTACAACAGTAGTTGGATTCGATGCCAGACATTATATCCCCTTTTTAGCCAATTCGATTCTCGCCTTGCGATCTTCTGGTGCTACTTCGTTTGGTTCGGAGCGTATATTATATTTCGTCGGTGGCGTTGATGGCTGGATTACTCCGACCTTTAGTGAAGACGTCCCAGTACGCCAAGATCGGGCTTTTGCTTTTCAAACGATCGCACCCAACCTCAGAGGATTCGATCACAACGTACGTAATGGTCAGAGCTATCTACTGGGCAGTGCGGAGGCACGAATACCAATATTTAAATACTTCAGCAGAAGTGAGTTGAAGTCAAAGTTCTTGCGCAATGTTCAGCTTACGGGATTCTTTGACATAGGTTCAGCTTGGTATGGCCTTACCCCTAATTCGGAACTCAATGACATCATTAATACCACTACAATTACAGGACCGAATATATCGGTACAGGTAGATCTAGATAGAGACCCATTTGTATACGGTTATGGATTTGGAGCACGCATACTCTTATTAGGACATTTTATCAGAGCGGATTATGCTTGGGGTGTAGAGAGCGGTATCGTCCAGAGCCCAAGATTCACCTTGTCTTTAGGGACGGAGTTTTAATTTTTTTACCACTTTGTTCTGCTAGCAATCAGCTCAATCTGTTGTAGCATATCACGTTTACTTTTGCCAGGCGCCATAATGAATCCATCGATCTGCAGGAATTTTTTCTCCTCCTCGTTGACGATTACATAGGTCATAAATGGTCCTCCCATAAAGTCATTTTCCATCTCCCAGATACCGCGAAATTCTCTAGCAAAGTGATCACTCACTGTTTTATCCCAGTGGAGCATCGGCAAGTCTACATCGTTGATTTGGATATAAGAATTATCAGCATCACTACTCACGTTGAGTCCGAACACATCAAAATTTGCTTTGACGGCATTCTTCTCAATAGATGCTGGACCACTATATGGATACTGCCGAACGGCAATGCACATCACCGACTCTTTAATATCACGTCTGAACCAGATTAACCCATTGTCTTCTGGCTTATCCAACGCAATCTTATAGTCGCCAGGTATATTGACTGTAGCCCCAAATCGCTCTTGTGTCATACTAGCATAACCATCACCCTCTCCTAACACATATGCCGAAGCATAGAGCTGCTCTGCGTCGTGGTCTAAGATCTTGGCCGCTATGCCATCATAGTTTTTCTCCACGGCGGCGGCTAATTCATCCAGAGATCTGGCAAATACATATATCAAGATTTGACTATTCGCCCACTTATCTCGACCTATCGATGTATTAAATGTAGGATCAGTCATAGCTCGTTGATACCCTTCTTCTCCAAGATCGGCACGGACGAACTTAGTTGTAGGAGATTCTTCATCACCCAGATTAGCAGCGATCAGATAAGTCCTCAATTGTTTTTTTAGTGGTTGTGCTGCCAGTTCTCCAACTTGAAATCTACGCAGATCAAAGGTGGGTTCGGGGCTGGGTGTAATCGGATAAGCCGAACTAAACAAGTAGTTTATGGTATCACCAACTACGCTATTCCATACCACATTATCTGAGATTACGACCACCTGATTCATCTTGCCCAGAGCAGTAGGTC
>CAZJTO010000254.1:0-4224 GCA_964548935.1 uncultured Saprospiraceae bacterium | reverse complement strand
CTATTAAAAAGATAAAGGCTTCGTTGATTACTCAACGAAGCCTTTTTTATATTACGCAATTCTATAACTTGCTTTCTTAATAACCAGAGTTTTTATAGCTCTTATATTTTGAACCTGGTCTCGATGATCCCAAAGTGCCTGATCCTGCTTCTGGCCCTTCAGGTCTACCCATATTTACATCCTCCACATCGCAGACTCTAAACTCCACCCTTCTGTTGATAAACTGCATCAATTCCTCTTCTTCGTCAGTGAAGTGATTATCCTTAAGATGTGGTATTAGTGGGCTGTCTTCGCCTCCGAACATCAGGTTAAACCTGCTTCTATCTATACCATAGTGAGTAACCAAGTGTTCAATAGATTCCTTGGCTCGATTATAGGACAAGACTTGATTATAGTTATTACTATTACGTACATCGGTATGTCCATGAACCGTTACACACATCGAAGGGCAACTTTTCATCACACCTGCAATCTGATGCAACTTAGGATAAGACTCGGGGCGAATGGCATACTTATCAAGATCAAAATGTAACATCGGCAAAAACCAATTTCCACAAGCATTATTCACGATTGTTCCATACGTGTTCTGATTAAAAGTAGGATCAGGATTTCCTGAGTTATACACTCCACCTGCTTGGCCACCAGATACTGTTCCTGTTCCAGTCTGACCACCAGAGGTCGTAGTTCCCCCAGAGGTAGTTGTCCCCCCTGATACTGTACCTCCACTGGAGACTGTACCGTCAGATACTGTGCCACCAGAAGTACTACCACCTGAGATTGATCCTCCTTGTGGATTTGTTCCAGAATATGAGCCCACCTGACCAGAAGAACCATTGATCACTTGTCCATAACCTCTGTTGGCACACGCATCACAGTTATTCTCGATAATTGTGATCACATCTGCTTCAGACAAAATAACAGCTTCATCCACCTGAGCGACACCGAGTTCATCTATTGGGTATCCTGGAGGAGAGAAAGGCTCCTTGTCAAGACAATCCGGCAATCCATCTCCATCACTATCGAGTGTTACTCCTTTGGTATCAACCAAACATCCATCTGGAGTATCAGGCTCGAGATCTAAAATATTTAAGACTCCATCATTGTCATCATCATCTAAATCTAATTGAGGTCTCGCTTTCAAATCAGCGATTTCATTGAAGATTGTATTCATAGGATTGATCCAATATAGCGGCTCCGTCCTCTCTGAAAAATCTCCAATATTTAAACCTATTCTAACATTAGTGTAATGACCTATATCTACATTGTTAGTTTGGTCTAAAGCTGTTCTGAACTTTATACCATCTAAATAATCGTTGTCTGATAATAATAATTGGTGTTCGAGACCAATATTTATCCTTTTCGTAAGCTTGCGAGATACTCCCACGGCAGCATTAAACACCGCATGAACATTGAAATCATCACCAAATCGGAAGATTCCTTCTTTCTGAAAAGCCCTTGTTTCAAAGTCCCCATCATATATTTCATCCAATGCGTCTTTGATCGCACGTCTTCCGTCCAAGGTATTAAAATCATTAGTGGTATTGAAACCTACTCTATCCCTTAAGTCTTCGTAGGCTGCACCATCGGCATCTAACAGATCTAGATTAGTAATGTTATGATCTAACCCAACGCCTACAGCTACATACGTATTCCACTTATTACGTTCTCGATGAAATAGGATGTTACCAATATTAAAGACAAGTTGGGTACTTGCATATATATAAGTGGTCTCATACGATGGGAACCAAGCATCTGCTCCTCCTGTCGTAGGATCATAGGCATCCCAACCATTAAATTGTTCATTACCTTCAACCAATCCACCTCCGACACTTCGATTTCTCCATGGTTGAGACTCTAATCCTCCTGCTTTACCATAGAAGGCTTCAAATCTTATAGACGTGACATAATTAAGTGACTTACGCAGATGTCCACCCACTCCGAATCCACCGGGTAAATTTCTATCTACATCTCCATCGATAACATAGTGACCAAAATGGAGGCCAATCTCCCATTGGTCCTTTGGACGTGACGAATATTTGGACTGACCTAGTCTCCACAACCTGTTCTGTTCTGGATCTTGAGTCATTTCATCCGTGACCTCTGGAGCCAACCAGGTATCATCTGTTATCGACAGAGTCTGCTCTGATCGAAGTTCTGCATCCGGCTGATCTTGCCCTTTCAAAAAAGGCGCAGATAATAATAGACCAGCACTTAATAAAATAGAAAAACGCATCTGTTTATTTTTATAAAACACAGGCTCATTCTCAGTCTCGTTGGTGGCGTCAAAAAGATCATATTATACCTTTTCAACATACTTTAGGCGCTAAAGTACAAATAGTTTATATATTAAAGAAAAGTATTATTTATTAGTTTTTTATTTCCTACTCGCCCTATATTTGAAAAATGGAAAAGTATTTGGAAACGTCGAGTGAGCAAATCATCACTCAAGAAAATAAGCAAGAAATAGGTCATAAACTATCATTAATTGGTAGTTCGGCAAGTGTTGATATCATTAGAAAATCAATCAAAACCCTCAGTTCTATTGGCTACAGCCAGTGCCTGGAGGACTTAGGGAATCTTAATACAGACTGTAAACCCGAATGGGATGAGTTGCTGTATGAACTCTTTACCGATCAAAGTTTTGTGCCCATATGCATCAGTGATAAGCGTTATTTGGACAGGGTACTCAAGACTTTTACAAGATTGGAAGACTATCAGTGTTCCGTTATTTCTAATAAAATCGCTGATATAGGTAGGTCTGAATCCAGTATGAGATATGATAGCTATGTCGGTGTACAGACCCATTTTGCATCACCACTCTCGATAGATGGAGATAAGATCATTCGATTGGCTGACGTACGATATAATCACGATCAAGCCGAGGTTATACTGCGCAGCACTGATATTGTATATTTTGATATATCAGCAATTCGATATTCAGATAACGTCGGCTGCAACACTTCTGGCCCAACTGGTATGACCATAGAAGAAGCTTGTCAGATTGCTAAGTATATAGGCGCCTCAATAAACCTCAAGGGAGTAATCATTGGATCTTATGATGCCAATGGAGATCAAATGGGCATCACCGCTCAAAATATCGCATTGATCATATACTATCTCTGTGAGGGGCATTTATTGAAACTCTCTGAATGTCATCACAATCAAGATGGCGAGAACAGGGCCTTTAATACCTACACTGTAGTTCCTGATGAGTTGGATACCGAAATAGTATTTACAGAAAATACAGTGAGCGGTCGGTGGTGGATCAAATCTACAAACGAAGATGGATCGGAGGCATTGATCCCCTGTACCAAGGAAGATTATGAGCTAGCTTGCAACAATGTAATATCTGATAAGCTAAGTAAGGCCTTCACACTGGTATAGCGCTCTATAACAAGTCCAAGAGCCGTTCTAAGGCTATTCCTCTGCTGGCTTTGAGCAGTATGGTCCTATTCTTAATAGCCCCTTGATCGGCTAAGTGTGCCTTAAGAGAATCAACATGGTCAAATCCGCGATCACTTACGGCAGCAAATGAATGCCCAACCAAATAATATGGGACGCCAGAGCTAATCAGCAGTTCTTCGATTTCTTTATGCTGATCCATGCCTTGATCACCAGACTCTAGCATATCGCCTATAATGCATAGAGGCGCATCATAATCCGATTGAATAAACGATAGTATACTGGCCTTCATAGAAGTAGGATTCGCATTATATGTATCTAAGACCAACAGGTTATGGTCCGTCTGCTTCAACTGGCTGCGCATATTATCTGGCACATAACTACTAATTGCATTAATTGCTGATTCGATAGGCACCCCGAAATGCGCCCCTACAGTTAGAGCAGCGCTAATATTATCCTGATTATATCTACCAACCAAATTGGATTTAAGCTCGTGCGACTCTCTTATTTCGTCTCTGAGCTCAAAAGAAAGATAGGGTTTAGAATTCTTCAACGTGAGATTCCCATATCCACACAAGTCAGCGGTATAAGTTATTGACCTTTGGGAAGTATCGTCATCGAATAACCTGAGGTAATCATCTCCTCGGTTAACAAAGATGGACCCATTATCAGCCAAGACTGATCTAAACAAACTGGTCTTCTCCTGGTAGACTCCATCGAGATCAATGAGCTTTTCGAGATGCGCCGCTCCTATGTTAGTGATTAACCCAAAGTTAGGTTGTGCGATCTCGCACAAGAGCTCAATCTCCCCTGGAGAGTTCG
>CAZJTO010000253.1:0-4248 GCA_964548935.1 uncultured Saprospiraceae bacterium | reverse complement strand
GGAGCATCTTGCACTTTCTCCCGACGTCGAGATGCCGAGATGATTATGTCTTCTCCTAATAATAATCCTTCAGACATGGAGACATCCAAGCCATTCGTCGGAGCATTTACTGTTATTTCTTGGGTGTTGTAACCAGTAAAACTTACAACCATAGTAAGTGGAAAACTCGAAGAAGTGGTAACGCTATAGTTACCATCAAAATCAGAAATGTTTCCATCGGTAGTATTTTGAATTAAGACATTGGCCCCGATCAGAGGCTCGCCTGTCTCATCAGTAATCGTACCACTAATTGTCCCTTGTGCAAAGGCCAATTGAGCGGTTAAAACCATGAAACATAAGAAACCAGAAAGTTTCTTCAGAAAGTTAGTTCTTTTCATACAGAATAATCTTTGTTTAAGAAAATAGATTTTTGACCCACACTTGTCAGTTAGTTTAAGAGTTTAAATCAAGACAAAAGTTAGGTCGTAAATTGAAATAAAAACCGGCAGTAAAATATGAGTTACTATTAGATTGTCATAATATATGATCCCCTATTTTGGGGATAGCCGTGCTTGACCACCTATAAATAATTGTCAATATGATATAAAGTAGCGCCACGACGACGATATCTGAAATCATATTCTATCAGGATGATGTATTGCCAGTAAAGATAACGTGGTGTCAAGAATCAGTCTTTTCATCGACGGGCTATCAAACTATAGGTCTACCTTTATGATCTCAGAATTTTTATGAAGTACGATTTGGTCATTTTTGATTGTGATGGAACCCTGGTAGATAGTGAACCATTAACCATGCAGCTTCTCGCTGCTATGATGCTCGAGATAGGTGTGAAGGAAGAGTATGAAGAGCTCTTAAAGAATTTTGCCGGTAAAAACATGAAAGCGATAACTGACCGCATCGAGGACCATATCGGACCCTTTGATGCCATCGCATTTGAAGAAGATTACAGAAACAGGTGTGTAGCGCTATTTCAAGAGGAATTACAACCCATACCGGGAGTCAAAGATCTCATTACATCCATTCATGTTGCGAAATGTATCGCTTCCAACGGCCCTCAGCGTAAAATGAAATTGTCGTTGAGCGCTACCAGAATAGATGAATTGTTTCAAGCCGAGCATATTTTTAGTGCTTATGATATCCAAAAATGGAAACCTGATCCAGCATTGATCCATTATGTACTCAAAAAGATGAACGTTACGGCATCTAAGGCTGTACTAATAGAAGATACCATGTCTGGCGTATTAGCAGGACTGAATGCCGAGGTAGATACGATCGCCTATAATCCAGAGGGAGAAAAAACTCTTCTCGAATCTGGTGCGATAAATTTTACTAGAATGGAGGATATTAAGCAATATTTGCTCACAAGTTGAACTAATCATGTCTCGCCCAGAAAAAACTAAGAAGAAAATCTCTAAAAAAGAATTGGTAAATGCCTTGAGCATTTTCACCTATATCACTAGATACAAGGGGTATTTCATCGGTGCGTTGATACTGCTCGTTATCGGTAGTATTTTGATGTTGATGATTATGGGGATCCCTGGAGAGATGGTGAACCGGGCGACTGGAGCCAAGACTCAATTTGACTTTACTTTAGACCAATGGGGTCTAATTATGCTCATTACACTCGCATTGCGAGCCCTATTGTCCTTTGTTCAGACCATTCTATTTGCCAATGTCAGTGAACGAGGCATGGCAGATGTTCGTCGAGACCTATATCATAAGTTGATTGGTCAGCCGATGGATTATTTTGAGCAATACAGGGTAGGTGAGTTGACGAGTAGAATTACCGCTGACGTAGAGCAGTTACAATCTGTTTTTTCAGTGACACTTGCTGAGTTCGTCAGGCAGATTATGATATTGATTTTTGGTATTGGGGTTCTTGCTTATCTCATGCCGCGACTTTTCCTCGTGATGATGCTGGTGATACCCGTTGTCGTCGTATTGGCGATGATTTTCGGTCGCTATATCCGAAAGCTGTCTAAGAAACGTCAAGATCAACTCGCCAAGACTAATGTAATTGTTGAGGAAACCTTACAAAACTTCCAAATCGTCAAAGCTTTTGCAAATGAGCTGTTTGAGTCAAAGCGATTTAGTGCGAGTGTCGAGAAGATGGTCGGTATATCCTTGAATTTTGCCAAGGTCAAAGGGTTGTTTTTCGCCTTTATCATATTTCTATTGTTTGGGAGTATCCTATTTATACTTTGGCGAGGTGCATACATGGTGCAAAGTGGTTCTATGGAGGCTGGCGGTCTGGTATCTTTTGTGATTTATACTGTCATGATCGGAGGGGCGATAGCGAGCTTGGGGACCCTGTACACGACTATTGCTAGTGCACTTGGTGCTACAGAACGGGTCAAAGAACTCTTGTATCGGCCAGTGGAAATAGCGATCGATGATGATCTCGGCAAGAAAGTCAAAAAAGAAATCCATGGAGATATAGTTTTCGACCAAGTTGAGTTTACCTATCCGTCGAGACCTGATAGTGTCATATTAGACGCTATTGATATTAAGATTAAAAAAGGAGAGAAAGTAGCCATTGTCGGACAGAGTGGAGGAGGCAAGTCTACGCTGATAAAGTTGCTTATGCGCTTCTATGATGTTCAAGGAGGCAGTATTTCTGTCGATGGCACTGATATCAGAGATTTTGATTTGACAACCTTTAGAACCGCCATAGGACTGGTGCCACAGGACATAATCTTATTTGGAGGCAGTATCAGAGAGAACCTGCTGTATGGTAATCCTGATGCTACAGAACAAGGGATTGTTGAGGCCGCAAAACAGGCCAATTGCTGGGAGTTTATCAATTCATTTCAGGAGGGTCTTGATACGATAGTCGGTGAGCGTGGAGTAAAATTGTCAGGAGGACAAAAACAACGGATTGCTATCGCCCGAACCATCCTTAAAGATCCCAAAATATTGCTCCTTGATGAGGCGACCTCCTCGCTCGATGCAGAGTCTGAGAAAGTAGTTCAGGATGCAATCAACAACTTAATGAAGGATCGAACCGCCATCATAGTAGCTCATAGGTTAGCAACGATCAGAGAGGTCGACCAAATCTATGTACTCGAAAATGGTCAAATCGCAGAATCTGGTACTCATGATGAACTTATTCAAAAAGATTTTGGTATTTATAAGAACTTGGCGAGTCTGCAATTCAATCTTAAAGCATCATAAGTAAGGAATATGAAAAAATTTATTTGGATAACAGCTTTGGTGATTCTTGGAGTTTATGATCTCTCAGGGCAAGTTGCATATGGATTTACGATGAAGACTGATCTATACAGTCGCTACGCTAACCCATCTGATGACATCGCTTCCAGATCGGCAGGAAGTGCCTTGTTAAATATAGGATTAGGTCCAAAGTTATGGTTTGGTGGTAAGTACTTTGCGGTCTCGCCAGAGGCAACGGCGGTGTTTTCTCCCTTGGCACTGAGCACTGGAGATTTTAAAGGACTCGGTGCTGTTGCATTTCCATTAATGGTCAAACTACAGTTTGGCGGACTGAGCAGCTTTGTGGATAATAGATTTGGATTTGCCATAGGCGGAGGAGTACAGTACAACAGAACAGAGTTGTTTGGTTTGCGCAATAGCTTTGAGGATTTGGGGGTAGAACGCAACTATTTTAGGACTTACATTATCGAAGCAGATTTTGGTTTTGGTACCAGTGGGTTTACTATACATGGTCTTGTCCGATACGGATTTGATCCAGATACTGATGCCAATACGTTAAATGTGGGCATCGGGTATGACTTCAATGTGCCACGACTTAAGGAGCGGACCAATTCAGAATTTTAACAAAGGCGTGAGTCACCATAGCCTCCGAGAGTATAACACCATGCAGCTAGACCATAGCTGTCCTCAACTACATGTGGCGACAGATCTATCTAAGCTTACGTCCGCCTTGGCATACCACGCCGATAGTTGGATAATAGGTGGAGGTAGTAATATTCTCATTGTTCAAGATTTAGATAGGCCAGTCATAATCATTGATACTAAAGGAGTGTCGACAGTCTCTGAAGATGATTCATCAATCCACTTAAAAGTAGCGGCAGGAGAAAACTGGCACCAGTTTGTGATGTGGGCGATCCGACAGGGGTATGGCGGCATAGAGAACTTAAGCCTGATACCTGGTAAGTGTGGCGCTGCTCCCATGCAGAACATAGGGGCTTATGGTGTAGAGCTGTCTGACGTACTGGTAGAAGTACACACAATCGACAAGCGGACCCAAAAGAGCCGTGTGCTCAGTGC
>CAZJTO010000252.1:0-4252 GCA_964548935.1 uncultured Saprospiraceae bacterium | reverse complement strand
ATACGGTTATAGTAGCCACCTCTGTATTGCCACACATGTCTGTTACTGTCACTGAGAATTCACCTGGTTCGGTCACACCTATGTTGGGTGTTGTTTCTCCGGTAGACCATAAGAAAGATTCAATTCCGGTACCCCCAGCTAGCAGTTGAAAAACATTGCTAACGACATCACAATTGCCATTGATCCCAACAGCCAAGTCCATTAAGAAATCATTAGCTGTTATTTCTACGCTTGCTGCTCCAGGACAAAACTGCGCTAGATTTTCTACAGTGAATGTACCGGGTTCATTCACAGATATAATCGCTACACCAACATCACCTGTAGACCAGATCAAGTCCTCGACCAGAAAGTCTCCAGTAGCTCGCAATGATATCGTGTTATCTACACAGACATTAGCAGTGGATACATCGATAACTGGATTGTTTTCGATAGTAAAATCAGTGAGATCTATAGATGCCGTAGCTGGATTACCACAATCATCAATTATGGTGACGCTATATGGCATCAAGTCGGTCACAACAATCGTCTGAGTCTGTTCCCCAGTCGACCAGTCAACCGATACAATTGGATTGCTGGCTTGAACCTGTAGGATGATTTCACCATCACTACAGAAGTTCTGAGAGCCTGAATTAATCATGGCCATAGGAAACATAGATTGATTAACAAAGCCCGTATCACATAAGGTGAAGCATTCTTCGATTCCTACTTCTACAGTAAGGATAAACATCCCTGTTTCCATTACTGTACGGATACTGTCTGTCACTCCGTCATCCCATAAGTATGACACAGCTCCTCGAACCGTACCATCAAAAGTAAACAGCACTGGATCTTGAGGACAAAAGTTAGTGTCTTGTAAGCTTAAGAGCGGTGGACTGAATTCATCAAATGACAATGCCAGCACATCTATGCTATCCATTTCTAGTTGATCAGTACCAACCCATAGGAGGGTGTCTACCATGACGTCTATACTATCCAAGCTTAAACCAAATCCTAAATCGTTACATCCAGTTTCACCATTTAGATCGAGTTTATTCAGTGATGGGATCAGTGTCATGGAGTCGAGCCTAGTGGTTGAAGTCAGAAAACTTACAGCTAAGGTTGAATCAGCGATCAAACCTGATTGAGTAACGTCCATATCTGTGCTCTCTTTGAGCAGGGTGTTATACAAAAATGTACTATCGAGAGACATCCTGACCACTTGTGGCAATAGTGTGCCATCAGTACTGTTAACCATGCGCATTGAGATTGCGAATGAAGTATCGACAAGTGGCACTATGTTATTTGGAAACATTTCGAAAGTCGTATTCTGATTCTGCAACTGGAATCCTTGTATCAGGTCTCCATTCTGTTCAACATTGATCAATACACCACTCGTCGTACCTCCTACAGAAGTACCCAAGAGAAGTAGCGTATTATCTGCCATTTCTACAACACTTAATGCTGCTTGATTGATGCCCGAACCAATATCTCCAGTATAGCTGCGACTCCATATGATATTTCCCATGGTGTCCATCTTGGTGAGGTAGAGCTGATGTCCTACGTCTCTATTATTACCGGCTATCAGAATAGTCGAGTCTGACAGGAAAGTTGCATCTCGCATGACACTTGAGAGAGTCATATCATTGGTATCGCTCACTTCCCACGATCTACCCCATATGATGTCACCATCCAAACCAATATTAACAGTGAGTGGCTCATCTATATCATCATCGTTTCTATCATTGGTGATATGGACAGTACCCATGTCTTCGGCACTTACCAATCTTGATCTATACCCCAGATTAGTGAACACGTCTGTGGTCTGCCCCGTCAGTCTGGTCCATAATACATTTCCATCTGAATCTACTCTGGTAACTAGTCTGTTGAGACTATCCTGTTGCAGTAGTGCACTGAACATGATTGATCCATCTGGCAGCAACTCAACTTCTCCTAATTCTGATATAAATACATCGTCTTCAATATCGTAGTCATATTCTTGGCTCCAATTGATGGTGCCTTTTGCATCTAGACTTGTCAGGTTGATCGCCTCGTTTTCGCCATCTTCATCGATCTGAAGGCTCAGCATCAAAAACCCAGTCCCTGCCTGATGAAGACTTGTGGATAGAACATCGGTTTCTGTTGTAGTATATAACCTTTCAAATAGATCCTGAGCACCAAGGTTATTGTTAGCTAGAATCAAGAGAGTTGTCAGAAGGAGGTAAGAAATATATTTCATAAAACTTAAATGTTCTGTTGAAGTTGGGCTATCAGCATATATGCACCGTAAATTTAGCGCATTTAAACCACTCAATGACCCTCACTTTCAAATGTAGTCATATCATTAACGCAGCTTACTATCTTTTCGGTTGACGAGTAGAGCCTTTTTATTTCCACAAAGGCGTTTTTTGCCGCAGTAATGACCTGAATCCGCAATAAGTACAAGCTAATAACTGGCTTTCACCAAATAAGATGTACCGAAATTGTCTATTTTTTGTGAAACTATTTATGTTCATCTGATCATTTAGTATACGTTAGAATTTTTCATTAACACCTATAAAATAAATCATGGGTCTTTTTTCATTTATTAAGAATGCTGGTAAGAAGGTTTTTACACGAGAAGCTAGTGCGCCAGCGCTAACTGCAGAACAAGAGAAAATCAAAGCGCTAGAGGGTACGGTTAATCAGCTTGGTATTCCTGTAAGCGAGCTTAAAATCGAATTAGCAGAGCAGGTAATTGTCTCGGGCGCAACCGGCACCAATGCTGATAGAGAAAAACTAATTCTCGCTCTTGGAAATGTAGATGGCATCGGTGCAGTAGCGGACAACATCAATGTCCTCAATCCAGAGCCTGAGTCAATATTTCATGCGGTTAAGAGCGGTGACTCACTTTCTAAGATTGCCAAAGAGGTCTATGGAGACCCTATGAAATACAACGCCATATTTGAGGCAAATAAGCCGATGTTGAGTCATCCGGATAAAATATATCCAGGACAGATGCTAAGAATCCCACCTCAGGCATAGGCGGTAAAATAAAGAGAGAATATTTAGAGGAGTGAGTTATTATTAGCTCACTCTTTTTTTGTCGACTATTTTGCGAGCTTAGTCGATCACGCAGAACGCACTAATACATCATAGGGGTTGAATAGTAAAAAACTATTCTTCTATGAGTTTGCTGAGAGTGTTACTATCAATTTTTTTTCCGCCTCTCGCTGTCATTGATCAAGGCTGCGGTTCTTTTTTGCTAGTTTGTATCTTGACGTTATGCGGGTGGGTGCCTGGCGTAATTGCGGCATTAATTATTCTTAAAGATCAAGAGTAATTATATAGAATCAATAAAAGTAAGGAAGTCCTCCTCTTAAGTAGGAAACTAAGATATATCTATCTCGTTTTGATAAGAGTAATAATATTATGGCAGCTAAAGCAAAGAAAAAGAACAAGCAAGAAATTCTTGATATCTACATGGAGTATGTTGAGTCACACGGGATAGACATCGCTGTTGAAGATTTTTGTTCTGATGCGCATCTTGATAAATATAACTTCTACGATTACTTCGATTCGATGGCACATGTAGAGCGAGCTGTCTGGGAGAGTTTGTTGCAGGCATCAATTCAAACTGTTATCCAAGATGAGCTTTTTGACGCCTTGCCTAAGCGTGATCAGCTCCTATCGCTGTATTACACCTTCTTCGAAAACTGTGAGCTCAATAGTGATTTCCTTACGCTGAGTATTGATAATCATGGACGATGGGGTATGATAAAAGTGTTGACCCCAATGAAAGAGGTGTATATAGAATTTATAGATCAACTGGATATCATAGGTTCCTGCGGCATCGGAGACTTAGAGGACACCATCAATAAGATTACTGAAAAGATTGGTGGTGAAGGTTTTTATAGCCAATTCTTGTTTTTGATTGACTTTTGGCATAATGATGATTCTGTTGATAAAGAGAAAACAGATGTAGCGATCGAAAAAGCGGTCAAAGCAACCATGGACCTATTAGATGTAACACCAATCAAGAGCGTGTTCGATTTTGGCAAGTTTATATTTCAAGAGCGATTTACTAAAAAAGCGTAGACGATGAAGACTGTTGACAAGATTCCTACTAGTAAACTAGGCCGTGCCGGTAAGTTACTTAAGACAGGGCTGAAGGTGGGAAAGAATTATGCTGGGTATTACGGATCTAAGATTTTGGGAGATGCTGATAAGGAGTCACTTGATCAAAAAAATGCTGCCGATATCATGGATAGCCTGCAACAACTCAAGGGAGGCGGTC
>CAZJTO010000251.1:0-4254 GCA_964548935.1 uncultured Saprospiraceae bacterium | reverse complement strand
AATATTTCTTCACCTTCTTTTAATGAAATCGAGTTTACGATACACTTGCCTTGTACACACTTGAGCCCCTGTTCTATTACTTCAAACTTAGAAGAGTCTATCATCACCGGCAGCTTGGCGATCTCGGGCTCTGACATCATAAGGTTCAAAAACTCCGTCATCTCCTTTTCTGAATCTAAGAGCCCCTCGTCCATATTGACATCAATGATCTGAGCACCACCCTCGACTTGATGTTGAGCGACGGTCAATGCTTCATCATAGTTGCCCTCTTTGATCAATCGAGCAAACTTTCGAGACCCAGTAACATTAGTCCTTTCTCCTATATTGATGAAGTTGATGTTTTCTCTGGCCACTAGAGGCTCCAGGCCGCTATACATACTGTATTTGACTTCTGTTGAGTACTGCCTTGGTGGAATGGCGATTACATTATCGGCCATGACCTGGATATGTTCTGGTGTTGTGCCACAACATCCTCCGATGATGTTGACTAAGCCAGTTGAGGCAAAATCACGGATATACTTACCCATTTCAGTTGCTCCCTGATCATATTCTCCCAGTTCATTAGGAAGGCCTGCATTAGGATAAGCACTTACAGGACAGGTAGCTATACTAGCTAAGTCTTTAAGGAAAGGTGTGAGTTCTTTTGACCCAAGAGAACAATTGAGCCCTACTGATAACAGAGGCATATGTGAGATAGAAACCCAAAAGGCTTCCACCGTTTGACCACTTAAGGTGCGGCCACTAGCATCAGTAACTGTTCCTGATACCATAATGGGCCATGATTGTCCCTTCTCTTCAAAAAGGGTGTCCAAGGCAAACAAAGCCGCCTTACAGTTCAATGTATCAAAGACTGTCTCTATCAACAAGATATCTGCACCTCCATCAACCAATCCTCTCGCCTGCTCCAAATAAGCTTCGACTAGATCATCAAACGTAACTGCTCGATATCCTGGATTATTGACATCAGGAGAAAGCGAAGCCGTCCGATTGGTTGGTCCAAGAGCACCAGCTACAAAACGTGGCTTATTCGGACTTTGATACTTACTAGTAGCTTCCTTGGCAATCTGTGCGCTTGCCTTGTTCATCTCGTAGGCAAGCTCAACCATATCGTAATCAGCCTGAGAAATGCTGTTAGCACTAAAGGTGTTGGTCTCAATTATGTCAGCTCCCGCCTTCAGATATTTTTCATGAATCTCTCTGATTATTTTTGGCTGCGTAATGGACAATACTTCATTATTGCCCTTTATATCCATGTGGTAGCTGGCGAATCGCTCACCCCGATAATCCGCTTCAGTCAATTTATATCGTTGAATCATCGTACCCATGGCACCATCCAACACTAAAATCTTTTCCGCTAAAACCGCCTTTAAATCTATATTCTTATCGTTCAATAGTCTATCGCTTTGCTAGAAATATTTGCTCGAATGCCAAAGCTCGTGTAGTTCGTTGTCTGATTAAACATATTTTCTACACTGCTTTGCTTACGATGCAAATATCGCAAATCAATATAGTAACCGCTGAATACTTCATAAGTCAGACCTATTTCAAACAAGCTTATGTCAATAGGAGTACCTTGACCAGTAAAATTCCCGAATTCTGATTGTCGCGAGTCGTTGTTCAGCAAAAAGTCAAAACCGATATTATTCGTGAGGTCATCTCCATAGGCAGTACGAATAAATCGGCCATCGACGGTGATCGCAGGATGCGGTTGATATTTTAACAAGACAATGAATTCTGTAAAGTTGGCACCAAGCGGATGGGCCAAGGCTTGATTAAAATGACTAAAGCTAGTCAGAACATTGCCATTAGCATCTGCTACTCGGTGCGAATAGGTAAAGGGCCTGGCCGTGTTATATTCTATCTGCAGATCTAATGAGTTGATGCCTAGTAGATCAAAATGCTTCACACCTAGTTGATAGGCGACCTTGTTAGCCCACCAACCATTGCCAGCAAAAAGCTGGTCAGTTCTAAACTCATCTAATAATAATTGACCATATAATTTGGTGCCGTTTATGGGGATGTACGATGCATTAAGACCAATCAACACGTTATCTGGGCTGTCCAAAAACTGCTCAATAGATCGATATAAGATTACAGGATTGAGATACTGCCATTCAAATTGGTTGTTGCGACTGAACACTACGGTCTCAAATATGCCGATGCTAAATCGTGGGGACGCCTTAAAATCAAGGTAATGCGCAACCATATATTTTTTGGGAAGTAAATTGTCTCCGACATTATCGGCTGTGCTAATCGGCGATAGCTCGGTGAATAGATTCTGATAGTGAAACTTCCAGACATTAGTGCTCAACTTGAGATAAAAGTAGTTGTGGCTATAGTCACTTAGCAGGAGTGATCTATACCCATCTCCTATAAAATGATTGCCGTATCCCAATTGGAGATCAACAGAAGGAGAGATTTTAAGGCCGGTATAAGCTTGAGCATTGAGAAAATCATAACCCTGAAATGAATTGAGCCTGTTACTCTCAAAGGACTTAAAAAACCCTTGTCCAGGGATTGCATTCCATCGGTTGATCCGTGCATTGACATGGGGCAGAAATTCTCTTTGATTTTCATAGATAGCACTATAGAAATATATCTTTTGATCAATGGAGCCTCTCAATTTTACCCCACGAGTATTTTGATAAAGGGCATTTCCATCGTTATTGCCGATGGTTAGATTTAAAATGGGATTGACACGTAGCTGGAAGTTATCAGTACTTACAGAGAAAAACTGGTCTGGTGTCTTGTAGAAGGAGTTAAAAAAGCCAGACTTTTCTGTTTTCGCAAATGCTACAGAGTCATGAAGAAATGGGATGATCTCATCGTATTCAGCAACCAGCCTTTGAATGCCTCGCTGATCGAACGATCTATATGAGTTAATAGAATCTATTGTACCGATGAGTTGTGTAGGATCGGCATATCTAACAGAGCTATGTGATGAAAATTGATCAGGATAAATGCTACTGATCCGATCAAGTGAGTGAAAATGAACAGGATTATAATCTAGAAAACTTATTTGCGACCACAAGTCTGTTGATAGGCTTATCAGAAGTAAGATGTAAAGACTTTTGATCACACGGTAAAGTTAAGCAGGTAGTCTTGTATCTCACGGTCAAAAGAGTCTGATTGATCGTTGAGAAACTCAACCTGTATCGGCAGAACGTATATGTTAATATTATATTTGATTAAATAGTCATAATGCAGTCCAAGTCGAGTAGCATCCTTCTCGGTTGTAATGATCACGGCTTTTTGGTCATTTAATTCATTATATGTTGCAGCGATATTGGAGACTTCATGCGGACTGAAATAATGGTGATCTTCAAATGAGAAGGAGCTTACAATAGGAACCTGACTATCTATATACTCCATTAGGTAATCTATAGAGGCAATTGCGGTAACTAGTATGGCAGTATCATAGTGAGAAAGAGAGATTCTATTGCCGTTAAATATGTGATAGGGATTTTGATAGCGATACTTAGTAAAGTAAATGTTTTGGTGTTCTTCAGGAGCAATTTTATTGATTATGGCTTGACGCTCTGCATCATTGATCTTGTGCGGACATTTGCTTACTATGATAATGTCTGCACGAGCGGCCCCTTGAGGCCATTCTCTCAGTCTACCTGACGGCAAGAGAAAGTCATCAAAATAGGGTTTGCTGTAGTCAGTTAATAAGATATTGAGTCCAGCCGTGACGCTGCGATGTTGATAACTATCGTCTAGGATTAGTGCTTGGACATTAGGTCGGTGAGATAGCATTTGTGGTATACCGATCGAACGACTTTCGGACACAGCTACACTGATATTTGGGTATTTCATGGAGTACTGTTTGGGTTCGTCTCCTACCGTTTTCGCCGTATCGGTCTTATTAACTAGACGATAGCCTTTGGTCTTTCTATTATACCCTCTACTCATGACGCCTATATTGAGATACGGCTGAAGTAATGTAATGAGATATTCGACGTGTGGCGTTTTGCCCGACCCACCTACGGCTAGATTGCCAACCCCAATGACTGGAATATTAAATTGAATCGAGCGAAGTAGTCGAGTTTTATATAACAGGTCTCTGAGTAAGACGCCAAGGCCAAACAGCAATGAGAATGGGAGTAACAGCCCTTTTATTAGATATTCTCTAAGCACTTTGCAATAGTTTGAATACTTGATGTCCTATTGGGCAGTGTAAACACATTTTCTGGTCGCAGTATCTTTTCTTGAGGTGTAGTAAGGCCTGACTTGTCGCAGCAGATTTTGCTG
>CAZJTO010000250.1:0-4258 GCA_964548935.1 uncultured Saprospiraceae bacterium | reverse complement strand
TTCTTGGCGATTCCGATTACGGTGATCTTTTTTCTGAGACCTAACTTGTCGATACTCTGCATAGCAGAGCTCAACTGGCCTTTGCCACCATCGATTATGACGAGCTGCGGAAGGGATTGCTCTTCCTCGAGCAAGCGACGATACCGACGGTACACAATCTCCACCATGGAAGCAAAATCATCTGGACCCTCTACGGTCTTCACTTTAAACTTGCGATAGTCTCGCTTAGACGGCTTAGCATTCTTGAAGACCACACAGCTGGCCGTAGGATTAGTCCCTTGGATATTACTATTATCAAAGCACTCAATATGGTACGGGATCTCGTCCATGCTGAGGTCCGCTTGTAATGTCTTTAGGATACGCTCTGCAGGGGTTTGCTTTCGGACATGAGCCAGGCTTTCCTTCTTTTTTTGGAGTAGGAAGTATTTGACATTCTTCTGTGAGAGCTCTAATAGTTTACGCTTGTCACCACGCTGTGGCACGGTGATGCTCAGTTCTTTTTCTGCCAAAACGATCTGCTCACTGAGGATCAGTTCTGTTGAGATACTGTTATACTTCTTTCTGATTTCTGGGATTGCATAGGATAAAATCCCATGGTGATCAGTATCGAGATTCATTTTTACCTCGATGGTATCCGTGTTGATCACGGCACCGTTTATCACCTTCATGTAGTTGATATATGCCCACTCTTCATTGCTATCGATAGAAAACACATCGACATCGTTAATCGTCTGGCTAACAACGGTCGACCTCGCCTGATACTCGGCGAATAAATTGAGTTTCTCTTTCATCAATGCGGCTTGCTCATACTTGAGTTGCTCAGCAAGACGGGCCATCTCCTCTTTGATGTAGTCTTTGACGGGTTTAAATTTTCCGTTGAGGATGTTTTTAACTTGATCAATGGATCGATTGTAGTCTTCCTCATTTTGAAGCCCTACACATGGCCCCAAACAATTACCGATATGATACTCTAGACATACCTTGAATTTTTCTTTGTCGATATTATCTTGACTCAAGTTTAGCTTGCACGTCCGGATAGGGAATAGGTTCGTCACCAATTCGAATATCTGCTTGGTTCTAAACTTAGAGGTGTATGGTCCGAAATATTGAGAGCCATCACGGATTACTTTTCTGGTAAAGAATACCCTGGGAAATCGCTCTTTCTTGATACAGAGATAAGTATAAGACTTACCATCCTTGAGCATTACATTGTAACGAGGCTGAAACTTCTTGATCAGTGTGTTTTCAAGCAACAGGGCGTCGGATTCGGTCTCTACTATAGTAAAGTCCAGCCGATCAGCATTCTTTACCATGACTCGCGTCTTGTAGGCTTGATGCTTCTTGTTGCCAAAATATGAGCTGACCCGATTTCTAAGATTTTTCGCTTTGCCGACATAGATGATCGTTCCTTTGGCATCATAGTACTTGTAGACCCCAGGGGATCTGGGTATAGAGTCTGATATCGCTTTATAGTCCTCTGTAGTCAATTACTCTTGTGATGTTGTTCCTTTTAAAAACAATGCGGCACTGGCGGGATTGGTGGCGAGAGGTACGTTATGTACATCACATAGGCGCATGAGCATCTGTACATCTGGTTCATGCGGATGTTTGTCCAGTGGATCTCTGAAAAACAAAACCATGTCCATATTCTTCTCGGCGACCATCGTAGCGATCTGTGCATCACCACCGAGTGGTCCTGACAGGAGCTTTTTTACGGTAAAGCCAGCATTCTCTATATGCTTGCCTGTCGTGCCTGTAGCATAGATGGTGATGTTTTCTATGTACTTACGATTCCGTAGGATAAATGATACCAATTCTGCCTTCTTGCCATCATGAGCTATAAGTGCCACTTTTTTCATTTGATAAAGATATAGTATTGAATCGATAGCCTTAGCGATTCTGGGTGTACCTAATCTTGTTAGGATAACTCATAATGCCTCGGTTGGATATCGGTTTAACTTTCGTCATTTTTGCTTTCCCTCTCCGTAGGATAGATATAAGGTGTATGAATAGAAGTGTTCTCGATCTCAAAATAGGACAAAGTGCCATTGTGAAAAGCTTTGCAGATGAGAGTTTAGCCTGCAAACTCCTGACGGTAGGGATCATACCAGATAGTACGATATCCCTGATCCGCAAGGCACCATTCGGAGGGGCTTACTGCATCAGACTTGGACAGACGTATATCGCAGTTCGTACTGCTGAGGCCGCATCAATACTGATCAAATAGAATCATATCCGTGAGCAAACCTTTTAATATAGCCCTCATCGGCAACCCCAATAGCGGCAAATCGAGCTTGTTTAATGCCTTAACGGGTCTCAACCAGAAGATCAGTAACTATCCTGGAGTG
The DNA here is from genome assembly GCA_964548935.1 of uncultured Saprospiraceae bacterium. Lineage (GTDB taxonomy): Bacteria > Bacteroidota > Bacteroidia > Chitinophagales > Saprospiraceae > GYS-P2D. The sequence continues at coordinate 1,910 of CAZJTO010000250.1, read as the reverse complement.
ACCATTGATAAGAAAACGGGAACAGTACAGTTGTCAACTGGCGATCGGATCGGATTGATTGATTTTCCGGGTGTCTACAGCCTTTATCCTAACAGTTCGGAGGAGCGCATAGTCGTTCAGGCCTTGACTAATCCTCAGGGACCTGACTATCCGGATGCGATTATATATGTAGCAGCGTCAACAGAGCTAGACAAACATCTCCTGCTCGCCACACAGCTTAAAGAGTTGAATATCCCGATGGTGCTGTGTCTCACGATGATGGATCTATCAGAGTCTGGAGGCACCACATACGATACAGAGGTGCTATCAAAATATCTGGACATACCAGTGATAGGTGTCAGCAGTCTGAAGGGTATTAATATCGATGGGTTAAAGTATCAGATGGTCCATCTGATGAATCAATCCAATGCTAACTTTTGGAAGAAAGGACATAAGCTCAATAGGAGTGAACGAGAAGTCGTTGAAGAGATCAAACTTCAGACGGGCGTAGATAACCAGTACCAAAATCTATTGATCGCCCATCATCATAAGTGGCTGAATCATATCAGTGCGGCTCAACGCATCCAGATTTCATCCAAGGTCGACCAGCAGAGTTTTAACTCGGTTAAGTACCAGATCGATGAGACGATGGGGCGGTACAATTCGTTTACCCCTGTAATAAAGAAAGCTGAGATTGGCGATTCTAAGGAGAAAGGCTCGATTACAGATCGCATTGATCGCATCATTACCCATAGAGTATTCGGGCCATTGATCTTTTTTGGATTGATGTTTTTCATTTTCCAAGCGATATACGCTTGGGCAGCTGGTCCGATGGATTGGATTGAGGGTTTGTTTGCAGGCATGGCATCGGCAGTGCATCATTATCTGCCAGCTGGATGGATGGCTGACTTGTTAGCCGATGGTGTTATAGCAGGACTCGGTGGAGTATTGGTCTTTATCCCTCAGATTACGATCCTATTCTTACTGGTCAGTCTGCTGGAGGAAAGTGGCTACATGTCGAGGGCCGTATTCATGTTTGATTCTATTATGCAGCGATTTGGGCTTAACGGTCGCAGTATCGTTGCCTTGATCTCCAGTGGTGCCTGCGCCATACCCGCGATCATGTCAACTCGGACTATAGCCAACTGGAAGGAGCGGCTGACTACGATCATGGTATCCCCTCTCATTAGCTGCTCGGCACGGATACCCGTATATACTGTGTTAATTGGATTCGTCGTGCCATCGAAGACCGTTGGGGGTATTTTCAATGCACAAGGCCTTGCCTTTATGGGACTCTATTTATTGAGTATTGTAGCGGCGTTGGGTAGTGCTTGGATCTTTAAGTTGATCCTCAAGAGCGACGAGCGCTCATTTCTCATGATCGAACTCCCACAGTATAAAAAGCCCATCTGGAAGAACGTGCTCATCACGGTCAAAGAGAAAGTTTGGACCTTTATTGTTGAGGCTGGCCGTGTTATCTTATTGATCTCTATCGTGCTGTGGTTTATGGCGAGCTATGGCCCTGGCAACAAGATGGCTCAATCAGCAGAACAGGCAGAGGCTTATAGCATTGAGCAAGGGTATAGTGAACAAGAAACAGATGACTACATAGCTTCTCAACAGTTAGAATCTTCTTATGTGGGTCATGTCGGCAAGTTCATCGAACCGGTCATCAGGCCCTTAGGATATGATTGGAAGATAGGCATAGCCTTGATCACCTCATTTGCTGCCAGAGAAGTGTTCGTCGGGACGATGGCGACTATCTATAGTGTCGGTAGTGCCGATGATGAGATGACCGTGCGAGGACTGATGGAAGCAGAGATTAATCCAGTGACGGGTGGTAAGCGATATGACTTTGCCACGGCCCTATCATTATTGTTGTTTTATGTGTTTGCCTTGCAATGTATGAGTACGCTTGCTGTAACCAAGCG
>CAZJTO010000249.1:0-4268 GCA_964548935.1 uncultured Saprospiraceae bacterium | reverse complement strand
CATGTAAGGTTATCAATTGACCAAAACAACCTTCTTAACGCCAATATCTCCTGCTGAATCTACTATTCTTATAAAATACATTCCCTTGGGCAAGTCCTGAAGATCTATCTGAGTAACATCTTGAGCAGTGCTTTCTTTGACTTTAATTCCATTTTGAGTTAGCACGACAACTTGTTTAATCTCTTTATTACTTTGGAACGACACAATGCCAAATGAAGGATTAGGTATGATCGACCAATCGATCTGGTTATTTATATCAATATTACTGGATACGACATCTAAGTTATCAAACGCTTGATCGAGAAAAGCGATTCGCTCAATGAGCCAATCTGTGGTATAATTTCCAGTGTTTTCATTTAATATTTTGGTATTTGGCCAGGCAATTCGCTCCCGTTCATAGATGCCATTATAACTGAGGTATGAAAAGTTGGCGTTAACAATCTCATTAATGTTCTCAGTGGTTATCACCTCACTTCTCAGTCTTGTCCAACGTTGTTTGAGTAGTGCTACAAAGCCATCTTCTCTGGTGTCATCAAGTAGACGATCATAAAGCCCGTTGGATAAGATATCATCTGTGATGCGCCATCGAACACCATCCCAGCGCATACCAAAAATGCCATCCAAGTCCCATGGAACATAGAAGTAAGGTTCGTTAACATCATATTTAGCGAGGAAGATGTTCTTGCCAGTATTATCTTCTGCTCTGGTGAGATTCAGAAAGATGAAGTAGTTCACCAGATTATCAATATCGAAGACACTACTGACCGATTCCAAAAACATTTCTTCATCCGTACCAACCACAAAACTTACAGTTTTATGTAGCTCGGTCCAATCGATTATATCGGGATAATCATACTCATACCCTTTCCATGTATCTTCCAAATTATCAAAAGATGGTGCGCCTGTAAATAACACACCGACGTCTTTCAAGATGCCTTTATATAGTTCTCCTCTGATCTCGCCATCGTCTTCTTTCTTTAGGCGGAGCTGTTTTCGATCCACTCTTTCACTTAATCCGTATACGCCTCTATATTCATCATTGACGAACAGCTCTACATATTCATAGTGTACGCCGTTGATGGCTTTAGACTCTTCCTCTTGATAGTAGAGCGTATCAATCTGCCGCCATAGATCGAAAGCTGACTTATTGCGGAGCCGCATTGGCTCATTATACATCGCCTGTAGATTCCAATCATCATCATCTCGCATGCCCAACAAGCTATAGTTTTCTGTATCATCGCCGGTTGTGTCATTCCAAAACTCAATGCGTAAGGATTTTTTGTCATAAGTCTGGGAGAATCGACCTCGGAACTCTACACCTATATTTGAGTGGATGATTGTTCCATCGCTCTCAGTCATCATAAAACAAGCCAAGGTTCTCGGCTCATCTACAATCTCTTCTTCTGGTTTGATCGAAATTAGAGGCAGTTCTGATAGATACATGGTATAGTTTTCACCATTGCTATTGACCACTGAATAGCCTTGGCCGATCTGAAGGGTATCTACTTCTTGAGTAAGTTCGTAATAATCTGATAACCAGACACCTGAGGCAGTATATACGTCATCAGCTCTTTCATTGATGATGATCAATTTCTTTTGATGATCTATACCATACCCATGATCAGATACATAGAGTGTATCCTGGCTTATCATGTAAGTAGAGATCAAGAAAAACAGCGAAAAACTGAGCTGAATTATTCTTACTATTTTCATAGAAATATTTTTAAATATTCCCCTTAACATATGTGGCGCTCTTATCTAATTGAGTGCCTATTTTGTTATAAAAGTCAATACATATCGAGTCTTCAGTACGGCCACTAATGAATATACGAAAGCCTGCGGTCTTGGCATTATAGCCCGCAGCTATATTGATCATGACATAAACATAATGGCCTGCTTCGAGTACTAATTTAGCAAGTCTAGACGTAGGTTGTACATTCACTCAAGACTCCATGCTTAGATATGAAATAAGAGGAAGCTATTTCAACTTTCGTGCAGAAGCACAGACGAATGCTGAAGCAAAAACGGCAGTTGTTCTGTTGGATAATAATGGCGGTCGCTATGTCGGCCGAATAGCTGCTGCAATAGATTCTATATTAACTGACAAGTCATTTTCTATACCCATGAAATCCATCTACTGGGCGATGAGAGATTCATCTGGATTAGATGCTGAAGAAATTATAGCATACTATAATCATCTTAAGGCTTCAGATCCAACGGTCTATAACTTTGATGACCCTGATGCTCTGTATTATGTAGGTCGAGGAGTGTATAGAAATAACGACAGTAGAGGGGCGCAAAAGATACTAGGGATGAATCTCGAAGAATTTCCCAACCACCAAGAGTCTATAGAATTGCTTCAAGAAGTCAAAAAGGAAATTCCGGAAAATATGTAAAAAGGTGACTATCGACAACTGTTAATCATAAGATAGCGGAGCCTCTCTAATAGATTTGTTCATGGCCTACTTCAATACTAACATCTCCCCATTTTCTACTAACGGCATTGAGTCATCGCAGCTGTTGATCATTACGCTGAGCTGCCAGATATAGACACCGGACGCAACAGGCTGACCGTTGATCGAGCCATCCCAGCAGTCGAAAGGTGAGATGCTCTGATATACTTGATTACCCCAGCGATCGTAGATGACCATGTTGTACTCGAGGAGTAGTCTGATATCGTTGAAAGAGGGACTGAAGCAATCGTTGCCAGATGTGCTACTCAGAGAAATAGCATTAGGGACATAATAGCTTAGGGTTGCTCCATTGGAGGTATTGTCGATATGTACAGTTTCTGTATAGCTGCAGCCGTCAATATTGATGAGTTCTACATGATAAGAACCACTTGTTAAGTCGGTGATACGATTGCTGATTGTAGACATGGGATTATCGTTGATAATCATCTGATTGATGGTTTCGTCGGTACTCCAGTCAAAGTTGAGTACGCCATTGCGATTGTCACAGGCAGGGTCGCTGCTGATATCAACGGTGAATACTGATGACTGCACCAGCCCGACAGATATAGAATCGCAGCCCGTCACGGACATATGCCTGCTTGTGATGGTGTCTCCAACAAAATAACGTTGGCCCTCTCGTTCAATAGAGCTTGCTGCACATCCGATATCTACCTCAGAGACTGTCTCAATCGCAGATAGGCTTATAGGGATGAGCAAGGTATCATTCGTGACGCAACAAGGATTATTGCTGACGATCTGGATGAGGGTATCACGCTCTATGGGCATCGAGATCAGCCTATTGCCAACCCTACTAAATAATCCCAGTGGGGATACCTCATACTCAACATGCTCGATCAGGTCTATCTCGATATAATCTTCGGCGCAAATGTCATAGGAGTCGGGGATCTGTGCCACCGTGCTAAAGGGATTGAGAATCACAGGACCATTCTGAGGTCCATTGTCACCGACCTTTAGGCCATTGTTTCCTTCATCGGACTGATCCTCTACAGTATCTCCAGATGATGCGCTCATCGTATAGTATAGCAGCATGTCGGGATCAGCGGGATCGATCTCATAGGTAATGTTGCGCAAGATCTGTCGCTGAGTTCGCACGCTATTCCAAATCCGGATTTCATCTAGACAACCGTTGAATGCCTGGGTAACATTCAGCCCATCCTCCCTATTGATACCCAACAAGGTATATCCATTGATAGAAGTGGCGACTTGATGATTGACGGCTTGCTGGATGACGAGTTGTGCCTCGATATAGATACTCACTACGGCACCATCATAAGTAGCGGCAACGTGATACCAGTGTTCAGTAGTGAGCACCATTGGCGCTTCGACAGTGATTGGGTTATTGCTGTCGCTATTGAATATAAATTGAATGAGACTATCTCTGACACCAAGGGTGAATGTCCCTTGGTGATTAGTTGACTTGCGGGTGAGGATCGGAGCTGTGCTGTATTGTGATATTTTGAACTGAGCCTCTATGCTAAAAGCTTGTAGGTTTGCGATTACCCCATCGGAGTCGATTAAGATGCCATCATCTACACCATCTAAGATGGCTACATTCTGTATTTGCCCACTGGTCTGAACAGACCAAGACAACAGAATCATGATGATGAGTACATATTTCATAGCTATAGACTCGATCTAATAGATCGTCAGGTAAAGTAGATAATCTAGGCCATACCTGATCAAAGATATAGCGCTTCATACCGCTCCTACTCTATAGTAATGAAAATACCTATACCGGGAATCATCTTAGAGGATTGTCTTTAGGCCTTTGTCATGGAGATTGCAAGGAGTTTG
>CAZJTO010000248.1:0-4270 GCA_964548935.1 uncultured Saprospiraceae bacterium | reverse complement strand
ACCCGCCTGCATAGTCATGCAGTTCGTCAACTTCGTTGACTCATCAGCGCCCCCACATCCGATGATCATGATACGATTCATGGAATTAAGGTAAAGTAATTTGAAATGATAGGACTTAGTCCAATTTAAGTGCATGACAGCTTGTACTTGCATTATTAAAAAAATGACTCTATATTTACTGTATTAATATACTAATACACTATAGGTCTTATGATATCACTTAATAATGTAGACTACGCTTACACCAAGGGAACTTCCGTATTTACCAAGCTCAATCTGAACTTAGAAAAGGGTAAGGTATACGGGCTACTTGGGAAGAATGGGGTCGGCAAGTCCACCCTGCTCAAACTAATTGCTGGAGGAATTTTCCCCAGATCCGGAACTGTGCATCTGGGAGATTTTATTCCATCAAATCGAAAGCCACAGATGTATCAAGAGATATTTTATCTACCAGAGCATTTTGTTGAAAACTCCTTATCCATCGCCAGTTATGTTAAGGTCAATGCCGGGTTCTACCCCAAGTTTCATAAGGAACGTATGTACGATCTACTGAACTTGTTAGAAGTTAACATCAACTCCAAAATACAGAACCTGTCCTACGGTCAGACTAAGAAGTTCTATATCGCCTTTGGCTTAGCATGTCAGACGAAATACATATTTCTTGATGAACCCACTAATGGGTTGGACATCCCCTCTAAAAGTCAGTTTAGAAAAATACTTGCCTCTAATGTCACTGAAGATCAGATTGTGATCATCTCGACACATCAGGTCAAGGACTTGACTAACCTCATAGAGGCCATAATCATAATCGACGATGGCGAAATCCTCTTGTCCAAAGAGCTCTATGAACTTGAGAACAAGCTTCAGTTTCAACACTCTTATGATGCTGATCTGGGAGGTAGCAGTATTTACAAGGAGCGAACGGCAGGAGGCTATATGCATGTAAGCGCCAATGTAGATAATGAACCGTCTGAAATAGATTTAGAGATCCTTTTTAATACAGTCCTCCATAAAAAAGAAGACTTACTCAACATATTAAACGACTAACTATGGAATTCAACTTACATCGACTATACCTATTAATTCGACGAGATCTGACGAGCCATTTCAGGTGGATCATTGGAGCCATACTTATATTTGTCTTCATCTTTTTCTTGATTACTGCGGCAGGACACAACTTCCTCAGGATAAGCACTGGGGGTGCTATGAATCCTATCATGATTTGCTTTTTTGGTGCCTTATTTATTTTTGGCCCACTATTCACTGCATCAAGCATGGGTCATTTTGCTACAACTCAAAAGAGACTTAATAATCTACTGGTGCCAGCAAGTACCTTTGAAAAAGTATTACGCCGCTGGTTCTATACATTTCCACTATTCGTGATAATTCTGGGTGCCATATTCTACGTCTTCTTCACTAGCTATGTAGGTATGTATGGCCATTATTTTGATGAAATGACTGCTAATGTTGCGGAAAAGCTGCGTAGCAAGATGGTTCCATATTTCGTCCTACTATACGGCGTGGGACATTCTGTTGCCTTATTCTTTGCTCACTATTTCAACAGACATGCCGCCATCAAAGGAGGTTTGATATCAATCGCTGCTTTTATGCTGATTGGAATCGTGCGACTGTTATTTGAACTCTCAAGTCACAGCGATCTGAGTGCTTGGTCTATTTTTGAAATCGCCATATTTAAAAACATGCAGTTCATCGGTGATAATCCATTCCGGTTGATCTGGATAGCACCTGTTTTCTGGATACTCACATTAGTGGTTGCCAGGCGTAAAGAAGTTTAATGGAGTTTAAGAAGAACCAAGCCATATATCTACAGATCACCGATCTCATCAGTGCCAACATTATCACGGGTAAGTGGCCCGACGGAGAACGGATCATATCAGTTCGAGAACTGGCAGGACAAATCGAAGTGAATCCCAATACCGTAATGCGAGCCTATGCCAGGCTCCAAGAAGAAGACATCTTATATAACAAGAGAGGAATCGGATTTTTTGTATCCGAAGGGGCGGCTGATCGAATCAAAGTTAGAAAGAAAAAAGCCTTTATAAAAAATGAGTTGCAAGCACTATTTGAACAGATGAACCTACTGGACATCGATATGGACGAATTGCAGCAACTATTTAAAAATTATAAAAACAAAAAACAAAATCATGAGTAAGTTAACCACCATAGTATTAGTCTTCTATACTGCTTTCCTCTTCGCTACAGATACGGAGCAGTACCAAAAGCTATTGGAAAACGCTCATGTATCAGGACCGGGTTACGCCGCTATAGTTACGCAACACGGTAAAACCTTATTTCACGGTGCTGTTGGATTAGCAGATATTGAAACCGAAGTACCCATCAGTCCTGATCATGTGTTTCGATTGGGATCTATCACTAAGCAGTTTACGGCAGTGGCCATCCTGCAACTAGCCGAGCAGGGCAAACTAAGATTAGATGATGTCATTACCGAGCATATCCCTAACTATCCTACTCAAGGGAAAAAAATATGTATTGAACACCTCCTCAATCATACCTCTGGCATAAAAAGCTACACAAGCATGGAATATTGGTCTGCGGAAGTTCGCAAGAAAGACTTCACGCCAGCAGAGCTGATAGACCAATTTAAGAATGAACCTATGGACTTTGATCCAGGTGACCAATTCAGCTATAATAACTCTGGATATATACTACTCGGTTATATCATAGAACGGATAACGGGAAGAACCTATGAAGACTACATAGAAACAGAGTTCTTTGATAAATTAGGTATGAAAAACTCACGCTATGGGCGTCCCTCTGAGTTAATACAAAACAAAGCCAAAGGCTATGATGCTGACGATACAGGAGAGATTATCAACGCACCCTATCTGAGTATGACACAGCCTTATGCTGCAGGCGCACTACTATCTACAACAAGAGATCTTAGCATATGGAATGAGGCTGTCTTCAATTATGAATTAATCAGCAAGGAGAGCTTGGATCTCGCCCATACCAGAACAATCCTAAACAGTGGAGAGAAGAAGTACTCTGGTTTAGGCTGGCGATTTAACCGACTAAAAGGGAGCTATGCCATCAATCATAGCGGCAGAATCAATGGTTTTGCCACTCATGCATCATACTTTCCAGAGGAGCAGGTATTTGTAGCCGTTTTTTCTAACTGTAGGAGCAACGATCCGAGCTTTTTGATGCGGCAACTGGCAGCGGAAGCATTGGGCAAACCGATCACATTTCCCGCTGATATCAACATTGAGCCTGCCCTACTCCATTCGTATGTTGGATCCTACCAAATAGAACCCGATTATATCATTAAGGTCACGAGTCAAGAAGGTCGCCTGTTTGCACAAGCGCCAGGGCAATCTATACTACCCTTAATCCCTATTAAAAAGGATCGATTCAAAGCTCCCCAGATAGATGCAGAATTGCGATTTATAACCAAAGATGGAGTGATTCAAAGTTTGATGATATTTCAAGGCGGCGAGTATATTGCGATGAAGGTGGAGTAAGACTTGTATTGACGACATCGTAAGGTAGCCACCAGCTTCGATATTCACTACCTTGTTAACCCACCTGTATTTCATAAAATTCAGCTGTGGAATTTTGCCAGCTGCCGTTGACTTATGTGGAATTTTGCCAGCCCGCCCGCATTCACATGCGGTTCGCCAGCTCTGCTGGCTTACCAGCCAATTCCATAGTCGTCGCCATGGTTGCTGCTGCCGCCCCACATGCTGCCATTGTCCCAGTCGAAATAGATGGCATTGAGAGGACCAGAAGTGCGATCGGTGAACTCTAACTTATAACCCATCTCTCTCAATTCCTTACGAGTCCAATATGGCGTTGAGTCATGTAACAACATCTTGCCGACGCTCACTTCATGATTACCAAATGAGCCTCGCATCTGAAAGCTGTTCATATTAGCGGCTTCAACTGATTCTTGGACATTCATGCCGTACTCGACCATATTGAGGAAGAATTGCAATGAATTCTGATCTTGACTATCACCACCTTGCACCGCAAAAGATACATAGGGGCGACCATCTTTCAGTGCCATGCTTGGCGTCAATGTGGCCCGAGGGCGCTTGCCGGGTTCAACGACATTGTACGGATTTTCTTCAGCCTTGAGCACAAAGCTTTGCATCCGCTGACTGAGGCCTACTCCAGTATTGCCCGCTATCACGGCTGGCACCCATCCACCACTTGGCGTGATAGAGACCACCCAGCCGTCGGCATCTGCCGCCTGAATCGAGGTAGTACCTGTATAAAAGATATCGTC
>CAZJTO010000247.1:0-4303 GCA_964548935.1 uncultured Saprospiraceae bacterium | reverse complement strand
TCTCTTGGAATCCTGGTGTATCGTTTCCATTTTCAGCAAAAATCAAGGCATTGAATGAATTTGGAGCTTCTGCTCTTACCAACTGCTGATCTCTTAGATCACCACCAATATTTGTTGAAATTCTTAGATTAGGAATGATCTCATAACTAGCAGTAATATTCCCTACTGTTCGGACTTCATTTTCAAATCTAGTAAACGTCTGACGCAAATCCTCTAAAAACAACGGAGTATTGGCAAAAGATAAAGGGCTTAATAACGCCGCACCATCCGTGTACTCGTTGATGTTGATATATGGCACACCTTGTAGTGCTCCCAAAATAAAGTTTCTGTTGATACCACCACCACCAACATTATTCGGCTCATCATTGGTGGAATAGTTTAAAGTAATATTAGTACCATAGGTAAACTTGCTATCATTCGACTTACCGTTCAAATTAGTTCTAAAACTGTAACGCTTAAGACCACTATTTACAAGAATACCTTCCTGATTTGTGTAGCCGAAGTTAGTATAACTTCTAAAGTTATCGTTACCTGTAGAAATCGATAAATTGTGGTTGTGCGTAAGTGGGTCCGTGAAGAACCAGTCTAACCAATCTGTACCAACAGCATTATTTATAGAGTCCGCAGAGATGCTAGCACCTCTACCTGCACCAAAATCCGCTTCTAACTGAAGTTGCTGTTGAGCGTCAAGTAAATCGTAATCGTTGCCTTGAAGAGAGCTTACACCAATAGTTCCAGTATATGCTATCTCTAAACCTGATCCAAGTGAACCACGCTTAGTTGTGATAACGATCACACCATTTGCTCCTCTATTTCCATAGATCGCTGTAGCACCCGCATCTTTAAGTACATCTACTCTTTCTATCTCATTTGGATTAAGACTTCGGAAGCTATCTTCATCGATAGGCACTCCATCTAAGATAAAAAGTGGTTCAGTATTACCATTGATAGAAGTAACACCTCTCAAGTTAATTGTACTATTTGCACCTGGTTGTCCACTTGCTGTAGATATATTCAATCCAGCAACTTGGCCTTGTAGTGTTTGTACAATAGAAGCATTTGGACGATTAGTAATCGTCTTAGCACTGATCGCTTGACTCGCTACAGCCGATTTAGGCTTTGTAGAGTTACGATAACCTGTGACTACAATTTCGTCAAGGAGCTCTCCTTCTTGTAACTCGACAGAGATGTTAGACTGATTAGTGATGTCTATCTCCTGCGTTTCGTACCCTGTAAAGCTTATGACTAACTCATTGATTCCATTAGGAACCTCCAATGAGAATGTACCATCGAAGTCGGTGATGGTACCCGTTGTAGTACCTTTGGCTAATATATTCGCTCCAATAACGCCTTCACCAGTTTCATCGACAACTAAACCCGTCACGGTTCTTTGTGCCATCATCATACCTGATGTCATTATCAAAGCGAATAATAGTAATGAGAATTTTTTCATATCTAATTCCGGTTTAAATTTTAATTATGAAATAATGTTAATTGAGACGCGCAAAATTAAGCATCCCTTAACGAATTGATGATTAAACGTTACAAGAATATTAAACGCTGGCTCAGAAAAGGTAAGTTTCTAATTTTTTATTCCTTTTCCGACAAAAAAATCACTTGACTCACTTAGGATGAAGGATAATTATTTAGAATTTCCTACATTGCCTTGTTATTTTGGACAAAATCGATAAGTACCAAATATAAATTGGTTATAATATGATCAACAGAACCGCTATAGTCATCAGCTTTCATTGTCCTATATAATTTCATGAATTTGGCTAATGTCATGTCACCGCAATAGCCTTTTATACATACCAATAGTATTTTGAATGCCGTAATAAAGGGAATCACTGATGAGTGCATGTCCTATTGATACTTCTAACAACTTGCTCACATTATTTTTATAGTACCGTAGATTGTCAAGATTAAGGTCATGTCCAGCATTTAATCCTAAGCCCAGTTCAACTGCTCTGCTACTGACAGCGTGATGAGCTCTAACCGCTCTTTCTGGGTCGCGAACATACGTTTTAGCATATGCTCCCGTGTACAATTCGATACGATCGGCACCACAGCGAGGCACGGCTTCTAGTTTGCTCATATCTGCATCCAAAAATAGAGATACTCGGATATCTGCATCATGAAGTTGTGTTATCACATGTCTCAATAGATCGGCATGCTCGATTGTATCCCATCCTTCACTTGAAGTCAACGCACCTGGTGGATCAGGTACCAGCGTGCACTGATGAGGTCTCACTTCACATACGACTTTTAGAAAATCCTCTGATGGATATCCTTCGATGTTAAACTCAGTGGTGACAACCTCCTTTAGCAATTGTAGATCATCATATCTGATGTGACGCTGATCTGGCCGAGGGTGAACAGTTATTCCATCCGCTCCGTATCCTTCGCAATCTTGTGCAAATTGTCTCAGATCTGGCAAGTTGCCTCCTCTACTGTTACGTATAAGCGCCACTTTATTGATGTTTACACTAAGTCTGGTCATAGTTATGGAAAATATTTATGTAAATGTACGAGAGTGAGAAGGACCAAATAAAAAAATGAGAACGATAAAAAAGACCATTTTCATGATCAGATCATTATAGGGGAGAAGCATTTCAGCAAACCATAAACCGATACAAAGCATAGTCTCAATAGTAGATGGTTATTACTCACGAAGAAAACGATGATATATCTACGCAAAGTCGTCAACAAAACCTAAATGAATTACATTTACTCATAGCTAACATAAAGCATATGCGATACATATTCCTACTGATTATAATAAGCTTAGTTTCAACAAATCTTACTGGGCAAAAGATTCACAGCAAAAAGGCATACAAAAACATTAATCGCATCGTGGCGCACGATGTGCACGGCCCAACAGTGATTTGCCATCACAGCGATGAAGTAATCAGAGAATATGTCGAAAAAGGCAAGACAAAACCTCCATATACCAGAAAGAGCAATACCACTTTCAATGTTTCATATGAGCCCAATGCTAATTTTTCACAAGAAGTAATAGATGCCTTTGAAATAGGCACACTTCCTTTGGTGGCAGAGCTATTCAGGACTGACATACCAATAAATATATGGGTTGAAAACTTGGCTCAGACGGATGGTAATGAAAATACCCTTGCTGCTGCAGGGCCAGGAGACCTATTTCAATTTATTCCTAATTCACCCTGCTTGGACTGTATATACCCCGTTGCACTTGCGGAGAAATTACTCGACCAAGAGATTACACCATCTACAGGATTAGAAAATGACGCCGATCTAATGATTTTTATTAATCCTGAGGCGGATTTCTTTTTTGATTTCAACAATCCTGATGGCGTCGGGAATCAAATTGACTTTGTTACTACCATGTTTCATGAGGTTTTACATGCCATTGGGTTTACTGGGCTCGCAGGTCAGGATGATTCTGGGGCTGGTTTTATAGAAAGTGCCAACAATACGGCAAGTATTTATGATAACTACATGGAAACAAGTGCTGGGGATAATCTTCGGGAATCTTTTGATAATGGATCATTTAGGCTCGGTGGAGCTTTTACCAGCAACTCATTATTTTGGAACGGCTTTAGAATCGGACCAATAGAAGAAAGAGCCGTTTTGTTTGCTCCAACAACTTTTCAGGGAGGGTCGAGCATACATCATGTTGATGAATCTACTTATCCCTCTGGCCCCGACGCATTGATGACTCCCTCTGTCCAGCGAGGTCAAGTGCTAAGGAGCGGAGGAATCGCTGTTGAGATGCTGTTTGACATGGGATGGGCAATAGCGCAACCGATTGTGTTAATAGAATCAGATGTGACTGAAAATTTGGATCAAGATTTGGATTTGAGAGTTTTGATCGATAGTGATATACCCTACGACACAAGCTCAGTTGCCATTCATATATCAACGGATACATTTGCAACAGAAACAGTACTACCAATGGACCCAACTGGGGAGGTGAATATATTCAATACAATATTTGAAGCTACCGGCCTTCCGCAAAACATCCAATACTTTATAGAGGTAGGTGATAGTCGAGGAGTGACAAGAACAGCACCGAGTCCGGCGCCAGAGTTTTTCTTAGAGTATCAATTCTTATTAGACACAATCGGACCTGAAATTTTACACGATGTATTATCAGGACTCAATGAAGTAGATCTTATTAATACATTAGAGTTTACAGCAGATGTCACTGATCCTCTCGAAATTGGTGATGTATTCATCGAATGGAGGTTAAACGGAGGCACCTTGACTCAAACGCCGATGGAATTCAACGAGGATAATGACGACATTTTTGCTGCCAATGAAT
>CAZJTO010000246.1:0-4335 GCA_964548935.1 uncultured Saprospiraceae bacterium | reverse complement strand
GTGATCAAAGGAATATATTTAGGTATAAAAAGAATCGCACGCTGCCAACCATGGGGAGGGTTTGGACCTGATCCAGTACCGATTAATCCAAAAAAGAACAATCATGCTAAAGAGACCACGGAGAAATAGGAAATCTACCTCGATACGACGATTGGTTCAAGAAATCGTCCTGACGACTGATGATCTTGTGTATCCATTGTTCTTAGTAGATGGTAAAAACATAAAAGAAGAAATCTCATCACTACCTGGGAACTATCGATTTTCACTAGACCAGATGAGACTTGAAATCAAGTCGGCAGTCAGTTTAGGGTTGCACAGCTTTATGATATTCCCAAAAATAGCTGACAGACATAAGGATAAGCTGGCCACCTATAGTTATAGCAAGGATAACTACTACCTCAATGCGATTACTGAATTGAAGTCAGCATTTCCTGATATCACCTTGATCAGTGATGTTGCTATGGATCCTTATAACGTCGATGGTCATGATGGTATCGTACAGGATGGCAAAATCCTCAACGACGCATCGATCGAAGTGCTCGTTAAGATGTCCATAGCACAGGCTAAAGCTGGCTTTGATATATTGGGCCCATCAGATATGATGGATGGAAGAGTCCGAGCCATGAGAGAGGCCTTAGATTCAGAAGGATACTCTGATACCAGCGTTATGTCCTACACTGCCAAATATGCTAGTGCCTATTATGGACCATTCAGAGATGCTTTAGATAGTGCTCCAATCGATAATGCCGATATCCCAAAGGATAAGAAGACATACCAAATGAATCCTGGCAATAAGCGAGAAGCGCTGATAGAAGGGGCCTTAGATGAACAAGAAGGAGCAGACTTCCTTATGGTTAAACCCGCACTCAATTATCTGGACATCATACATATCATGAAGGAAAATTTTAATCTTCCTATAGCCGCATATCATGTAAGTGGAGAATGTGCGATGCTCATAGCGGCATGCCAAAATGGATGGCTTGAATATGAACAAGCAATGCCAGAGACACTCCTATCGCTTAAAAGAGCTGGCACCGATGTGATTATCAGCTATTTTGCCAAGGATTATGCTAAAATGGTCAATGGGTAGGGCTAGATTCTTTATTTTACCCAGTCGTAATTGATCTTCTTGTAATCGTCAATGTCCTGTCCAGATGGGAAGTTTACACTGTCTATCACATCTAACCTGCTTCTAAAGTCTAATTTATCTATATAATAGCTATTGCCTTCCTTTATAGGTTGGATGAATATTTGCATTCCCAATCTACCCTTCTGATCTAACCATGCATAATCAAAGCCTTTAGACTCGTCAGTATTTTTGCTGAGTTCAAAGAAATCGTGAAACTCCCAGTCATCCCGTCCACCTATGCCAGTGCTATACATATTTACTAGGCGCTTCAACTTTACAAAATTTACAGCCTGACCCGTTTTAAACTGATTTTGCAGCGGCTTGTCTCGATTAGTCCTGATAGACTTAAGGACTATTTCCGCATACTCTTTAGCAGATGTTGCAGATGTGAATTGCAAATCAGCTACCTCCTTCACTCCATCGGCACCAGCTGCACCCGAGCTACCACATGATTGAAAAACAATAACGAGTCCTACTAAAAATAGTAATGCACGCAGGCGATAATTCATATGTATCTGATATGTCTTTGCTGAAAAAGCTGCAAACATGAGCAATTTATCACACACTTGTCAAGTCAAATGGCTTTTAATGTTACCACCCTTTCTCAATATGTTATTACTCGAGCTTCTTTAAGTCCATATTCATCAAATCATGCCTACATTGCAATACATGCAGCGCCTGAATGAAATCGTATCAAACTTTGCCAATATAGCCTGGGGATTGCCATTGGTTATTCTACTCATTGGTGGTGGGCTCTATCTCCTAATTTTATCGCGTTTTACAGCATTTAGATACCTATATCACTCCTTGGAACTGCTCAGAGGAAAACATAAAGAAGAAAGTGCTGAAGGTGAAATAACACATTTTCAGGCGCTGAGTACAGCACTATCATCTACTATCGGCATGGGTAATATAGCGGGGGTAGCCGTTGCTATAAGCATTGGTGGACCTGGGGCGATCTTTTGGATGTGGATAAGTGGCATCATCGGCATGTCCACTAAGTTTTTTACAGGATCATTAGCCATTATGTATAGAGGAAGAGATAGTAATGGAGACATTCAAGGTGGCCCCATGTATTTTATCAAGTCTGGCCTCAGTAAGAAGTGGCACTGGCTCGCAAGCTTCTTTGCAGTGTGTGGCTTAGTCGGAGCTCTTCCAGTATTTAATGTGAATCAGCTTACCCAGGCAGTTCGCGATATAATCTTAGTACCAAACGGACTGTATCAAGGTGTTATGACCGACGCAATTTTTGGATTCGTTTTGATCATACTCGCAGCCATAGTCATATTTGGAGGAATAACACGGATCAGTAGAACCACCGAGAAACTAGTCCCCTTCATGGTACTCTTATATTTTTTCGCTGTTTCATATATACTGATTACTCATTACGACCGAGTACCTCACTATTTGTGGTTGATTATTACTGATGCCTTTAATGCTGATTCATATACAGGTGACTCTTTGTATGGCGGCGCCATTGGCGGGCTCATCTTATTAGGTATACGTAGAGGAGCCTTCAGCAATGAGGCAGGTATTGGCACAGCACCCATGGCACATGGAGCTTCTATGACTAATGAGCCCATTAAGGAAGGGCTCGTATCGATGCTCGGACCAATGATAGATACATTAATAGTATGTACACTAACAGCACTGGCCATATTGGTAACAGATGCTTGGGAACTCAAAGATATAGATGGTGTCAGTTTGACTGCACATGCTTTCACGTTGGCAGCGCCAGATATTGGGTCTTATATTTTACTACTCTGCATTGCAGTTTTTTCGATTTCTTCTCTGTTTAGCTTCAGCTACTATGGCACTAAGTGCCTATCATTCCTTATAGGAGCGGAACATAAACACTGGTATCGGTACTTTTACTTGCTGAGTATCTTGCTCGGAGCTGTCACAAGTTTGGATCTTATGATCAATTTGATTGATGGTTTTTATGCACTGATGGCTATACCTACCATGATAGCAACATTGATCCTTGCTCCTAAAGTCATGCGAGAAGCCAGAATCTATTTCAATAGGCTTTAGTGTTATCTGCTTGCTCACCATTCCCAATAAACGATTACCCATGGATGTCCATTGGGTGCTGTGTATTCTTTGAGAGCTTTAAAGCCTTGTTTCTCATGTGCTCGTAATGATCTCTTGTTGAGCGCGGATATTTCTGTGATGACAATATCAAAATTAGCATCCATTTGATCTCTCAAATGTTGATACATGTTATAAAACACGCTGGTGCCACGATGTGCTTTATCAATGCATATCTGACCCATCACAAAATAATTCATCTGACTAATAGGCTTTCCATGCACTTCCAGCTTAGAAAATAGCTCAAACATGGGGTGTAAGACTGGCATAATATGGCTATGATCTTTCAACATAACAAGACAATAGCCAACGACAGTATCATCAGACTTTGCTATGATATGGGGGTATGGGGTATTCATATGTCTGAGATCATCAACAGAATAAGGGCACGTAACAAATCCCTGACTGTTCTTTTCTGATGAACTTAAATGCGAAGGAAGATTTGAAAGCTGAAGCTTTTTAATCCCCATGAGATCAGCTTCTGTATGTGCTAATCGAACTTGTATCATATTATTAAATTACAGAATGAATGAGAAATACGAAAGTCTAATCACCTGTAATTTTTATAAGAGGTTAGTTTAAACTTTGTTACTCCACTACATGAACTATCAGAATACACGTGCCTTCGCAAAAAAGAATGATGACATTGATCCTCTGAAAACCTTCAGGTCTCTATTTAACATTCCCATTAATCAAGATGGAAAAGAGCAAATATATTTTTGCGGAAACTCACTTGGACTTGCACCAAAGAGCATTGATCAATACCTGAATCAGGTATTGGATCAATGGAAAACACAAGGCGTAGAATCATGGTTTCATGGTCAACAATCTTGGATCAACTCTCATATTAAAGCCAAAGAAATAGTCAGTAAACTCGTAGGTGCTGAAAAAGAAGAGGTAGCCATTGCCAACTCTTTGAGCGTCAATCTTCACTTATTAATGCTAAGTTTTTATCGGCCGACTCCCGAGAGGCATAAGATAATCATAGAAGCCGACGCATTTCCATCAGATATCTATATCGTGAAATCACAAATCAGATATCATGGATATCATGTAGATGATACGCTGATAAAGATTCACCCCGACAAGAAAGGAATGCCAATATCTCATCAGAA
>CAZJTO010000245.1:0-4362 GCA_964548935.1 uncultured Saprospiraceae bacterium | reverse complement strand
TTCCTTAATAACGAATGACACCTTTCGCATCATCAGCAACAAATATAGCATTTAGCCCTACCCTTCCACCTACGCTTCTGAGGTATTTATAATATTATAAATATTTATAATGTGTTAGCTGTCAACCGTTTACACATCTTAGTTTTCCTCTTTAATAAACCAATTGCGCCTTATTTGCTACTGCTCAACTGTTAGAGGTCCAAATGAAATATGGGTAAGCAAGCTTACCACGCTATTCATGCTAAGCGACTCTGATATCCTATTAGGAATGACCAGTTCAAGTCGGAATAAAAATTTGATGAAGCTGGGACTATAATTCCTCTTGGGATCCCGATTTTCTTATATAGGGCTGCAACCTCAGCCTCAAACTCAACTCATGTGAACCATTGCTAAATTGTTGAAACTCATGAAATGAAAAATTATAAGAATAGTTGAATCCAAAGTTCTGGATCTGAGTTCCTATCATAAATCCTAAACGCTCCTCTGCTCCAACTGAATAGGTTAAGGCTGTTGATAATTGTTCTTCTAGGAAGCTAGCTTTTAGATTCACATCTACGTGGAATGGTACCAGCATTAACTCACGAGCCCATATAGATGGCTCGAATACTAAGTCTTTTTCAGGCACCTCTAAACGATATCCAACATTGCCAATAAATCCTACACCTCCATCTGCTTGATCCCCATCTGGACCGTTTACCTGTGTGCTTACCAATGAAGGCAAGGCTAATCCAAAAGTAATCCTGTCTTGATATGATCCATATACACCAATGCTGGCATCAAAAAAACCAACACCTTCTAGCCCCGCTACAATCTCCGGATCTAACCCCTCAACAAAAGGATTATTTAAAATCTCCCCTCCATCAAGGCCATGCTCTATATACTCTGCAGACCAACCAAAACCAACTTTTAGATCAGGAGTCTCAATTGTGTAGGACAAACTGAGCACTCCTTTGGTAGTCCTCAGGGCAGCAAAACTGTCAGTTACACCCACTAATCCGATCCCTATCCGATTACCTATAGCACCGTCATATCCTACAGTTACAGTCTTAGGTGACCCTGGAAAGGATGTCCAAGTATTACGATAGTATGTAACCACTTCGCCATAATCTTTCTGCCCTGTTGCTCCAGGATTAAGTAAAAAAGGAGAATTATAATACTGAGTATATACAGATCGCTCGCCAATCAATCTGGTCTGAGCATCCATACCCATACTCAATAATAAAAGGACGGCTGATAATGCGATAACTTTTGTCATACTCTGAGATGTTAGTAGGCTCATGATATTGTAAAAATTCATTTTTGTGAATGCTAATTGAGGATTCTTGGAATTAGTATTCATTATCTCAGTAGGGTTAATGTTCCTCTAAATATCTGTCTTTGAGTTGGCGGTCCTATAATAAAGACCCACATATATCCTCCTTCATCAAGTTCTTCTCCGTTCGTATCTGTTCCATTCCAACTATTGTTATAGTTATCCGCATTAAACACTAGTTCTCCCCATCTATTGTAGATTGCTAGGTCATTAATTGTGGCAGCATTAACTGGATCATTAAGACAACCTATGATAAAGTTTTCATTAGTGCCATCACCATTTGGACTGATAATAGTACTGACCTCATCACAACCAGTAATCGGAACACCCGGAGGATTTACATCATCTTCACAACCATCAAAATTAAAAGAGAAGGTGCTCTCACAGCCTTCAGCGTCTTGCGCAGTAAATGTTACTACACCTTGTCCAAGATTGAAGATACTTGTACCATCTATAGTGCCTACATCAGTCTGAGTAATACTGTGTCCTCCAGCGCCACCAGTAAAATTAATATCTATTTCACCATCCGTATTCCCATTTGAGAAACATATCGTGTCAACGCCAAGAATGTCTATGGCGGATGGATCTATTAGAGTAAAGGATTCCATAACAGCGTTATTAACTTCATCGGTCACTGTCAGCGTATATGAACCCGCCATCTGTAGAAGAAGGTTACAATCGTTCGTAACAAAGTCTCCATTACCATCTACCCATGTACATGATAATGACCCAATTAGATTAACAACATCTACCAAAATTGCGCCGTCGCTATTGCCAGGACATGACGGATCCGTTAAAGAAACCAAATCTATCCTTGCCACCTCCCTTTCACAATCTTGTCCCGTTAACAATGCATCAGTTATTGTCACAGGTACAGAGGCACCATCAGATCTTGTGAACAGTAATGGTACGATGTTATCGGATCCAATATTAAGTGCAGAAGATACCCCTGTTGTACAATCCAAAACACTAAAACATGCTTGAAATATAATGGTATTGTTTGCTAAAGTCTGTGCGGTGGTGCTCGAGTACGTAACCCTCAACGAACCCGCATCTGCTAATGTAAAATCTGGTTCCATAGCAGTTAAACCAGGTATGTTAGGATTACGTATTTGAGAAAATTGCAAAATATTTTGGTTCCACCCCATCACAAAACTCATGTCTCTTATATCCACATAGTTATCTACAGCAAAATCAACACACACTAAATCTCCGATGTTAAGCGATTCGTTACTTGCTCTTAAGGCAATAGTCTCTGGTGCCCTTTCGCAATCACCACCGGTTAAGGTTACATTATTAGTCACAACTGTCAAAGCAGTGCCACTCGAGTTTTCAAATCGTAAATTTGCACCACTATTTGTCCCTACTGCGATCTGAGAGGTTCCTCCTTCATTACAATCGAGAACATTGTAACATACCTCAAAAATCCGAGTATTATTGGCAAGAGAAAGTGGTGAATTAGCATTATAGGACACTCGTAAGCCATCAGGAGAATCAAAAATAAAATTGGGTTCGCCAGGACTCAAGCCGGGTATGTTCAAGCTCCGTACCTCCAAGAATTGAAGAACGCTCTCGTCCCAATCTAGGCCGAAGCTAAACTCTGTTATATTATTAAAACCATTGACATTAAAATCAACACAAACTGTCTGACCTACATTGATCACTTCATCACTAGCAAGTAGTGTGACATCGTCATCTTCCATCATCATTGGACAAGTGGCCGCAGAAACCCGTCCATTGTTGAGTGTAACAGGTAATAATTGGCTATTCCCATCAATAAACTCGACAGATATGTTCCCATCAGAACCCAAGGTGATATCCGAGGCAGCACCACTATCACAGGCAGCTAAAGCCCTATAGCACACTTCAAATATGACTGTTCCGTCTGCTACAGATTGTGACGAAGTAGGTGTATATAATACTCTAAGGGAATTGGGCTCAATAAATACAAAATTAGCCCCACCCGTGCTAAGACCAGCAAGATTCGTGTTACGAGGCTCGATATATTCTAAAACATTTTGATCCCATCCTATCACGAAACTCATACCCGCTATATTGGTGAAATTTTCTACTGTGAATTGCACACAGACTTCTTCATTGAGATTAAATGTGTTATTACTGGCAGTCAGAACGACATTCTCATCCATAGTAGGCTCATTTTCATTGCCAATGTTAATTAGGCCATCCTCGATAAAAAACGGCGTTGAGTTAAAAGGGAATCTAATTACCTCAATCGTAAAATCAGGTGGGATATTAACGAAACCAATAGGAGAGCTCGTCCCTTCAGCGCCTATTATATCAAAGCACAACTCCAGTAATGACGTACCATCGGGAAGCGTAACAGGGTTGGCATTCGAATCTGTCCATAATACTCTTAGTAGGCCATCATTGGCATCCTGCGAAGCTACTTGTACGTTATTCAAGCCTGTCGTATTAAACCCCGTGAAACTGAGTACTGATGGATCAAAACTCACGCCAGTCATAAAGGCCACGAGAGAGTCGAAGTTTTCTGTGAGGATTGGTATACAAATTGAGGTGGCATCTCCAGTAAAAATGTCCTCTCCGATGAATCCTACTCCATCTCGATTTCCTCCTGTATCACCACTGCCTACCGTAAATGTGGCATTATCAGTAAAGAACTCTAAAGACATACCGTTGCTCACGATATCAATCTCAACTGGTGGAGATGCATTTGGCAAATCAACAATATTGATTTCCGTGGTCTCCCCAGTTGATCCAATCACATTAAAGCAAATTTCAAACAACACTTCGCCATCTGGTACGGTAACTGGTACTGTCTCCAAAAACCACAACGCATTTAGTTCACCCTCATCTGCACGGTTCGCATTTACATTGATTGGTGAAATTCCGATTCCTCTCACGCCATTCTCGGGATCAAATGATAACACATTAGGATCCCACTCTAAGCCGAATGTTAGACCTTCTATATCAGTAAAGTCAGTTGCTGTAATAGGTACACAGACTTGACCTCCTGCTGGTGCGTCAAGATCGTCTATAAATAAGCCTACACCATCCATGTTTACTCCTCC
>CAZJTO010000244.1:0-4366 GCA_964548935.1 uncultured Saprospiraceae bacterium | reverse complement strand
AATATTTCTTTTTCAATTGAGAGCGCTTCAGTACTAGCTTTGGCTTTCACTGCTTCTACTAATTGTTCGCGAGCTTCAGCCTCACTCATCTTGGATACAACCTCAAGCTCTTTGATAAATTTTTCGTTGTGCTTGTCGAGGTCTTCTTTCTTTTTACTGACGATCTTCAGTTGCTTGTCAAGATTTTCCCTGATGGCCTTAACCTCCGCCTCTCTATTCTCGATCGACTCTATTTCAGTTTTGAAGTTTTTCTCTTTGTTCCTTAGATCTGTCTCAAGCGTTTTGATTTCCATCTCCCGTTCTTTGAGAGAGACGGTTTTATCTGCTTTGTACGTTTCGAAGTCGGCCTTAAAGTTGGAGAACTTCTGCTTAGCCTCTTGAATTTTCTTTTGCTTGATGGATTCGTTTTTACTTTCTGCCTTTGACACAATCTTGTCAGCCTTAGTCTCGGCATCGTCAACGAGTCTTTTTGCCGTAAGTTTTGCCTCCTTTAATGTCAAATCTGCTTTTTGATTAGCCTCTTCAAGCTTAATCGAATTTGAATTTTTGCCTCTTAAACTAGCAATTATAAATCCAATTGCCAAGCTAACTACCCCAATTACTCCTTCCAATACTCCAAAGTCCATAGTCGTATATATTTTATCAACGGTTAACTAATACGTATCCTCCCTAACAGAGCATACTATACTAACCGACCAGCAAAAGAATCTGGGACACAAGGAATTCTTGGAAGGGTCTGACTCAAGTTAATAGCATACAACTACCTAAGTCACGAGAAAAAGGACATAATAGCGTGAACTATTGATACTATACTGAAAGTTGTGTTCAGTACGGTTCCTTTATGTTGTTTTATCAATTGGACACTGTCCAATAGGATTTATTAATAACTATTCTCTATTCTCCTCTTAATCCTTATCACCACTACTCATCTATCCATTCTTCGCTTCAGCTTAACCATTTTCCACGAAGGGTATATACTGATCGTTGTTAGTGTGTTCCTTTTACAACGGTAAAATCTCTAAGTTAATATTTGTTTGGACTATTAACTTGTTAAACAGACGAATAACCGAGAGACCTCGTCTATTTATCGACTAACGGATAACTATCGGAGTTCCGCCCCCAACTGACGCTTGGCACCCTCGATGATCTTATTCATCATTTTATTAATCTCCTTATCACTGAGGCTCTTAGCGTGACTCACAAAGGTCATGCTCACGGCATATGATTTTTTACCCTCAGCCGTCATCTTCTCATCTCGATAGACATCAAATAAATTGACATCTGTGATGCTATTCTTGCCCGTCTTTTTGATAATAGCCTCTATTTCCTGATACGAGACCATATCATCAACCACCAAAGCAATATCTCTCTTAGACTCTGGAAACTTGGAGATGTCTTCAACTTTAATTTTAGATTTCTTGAGCTTGCGCAAAAGGGGTTTCATCGAAATCTCAGCGTATAGAATATCATTCTTTATTTCCGCAGACTGCTTCATGCCTTCTGATACGACACCAAAGCTTGCTATAATATTATCTCCTTGATGATATTGTAATCCGGTAGCAAATCGCTGGTCATCAATTTTTCTGACTTGATACTTAGTCATACCACAGCTGGATAAGACTTCATTGACCAATTGTTTTAAACTATATATATCGGACAACTCATCTTCTCCCTGCCAAGCTTTAGTATTAATAATCCCAGTTTGTATCATGGCGAGATACTCTGTCTCCTTATAGTCGTCAGTCTTGTGATAGGTTTTGCCAAACTCAAACAACTTTAGGTCGTTTTGCTGTCTATTGAAATTGTAGCTGACCGTGTTGAGCATAGATAGCAGCATATCAGGTCTCATAATATTGAGATCAATATTGCTCGTATTGTTTACTGATACATGATCCTTTCCTGTGTGCTCTAGCGTTTCTGCCTGATGTGAAGTCACCAGACTCAAGCCCATGATCTCGTGATAGCCCTTTCCGATTAACCGCTCGCTGAGCTTGTCACGCAATGATTGAATACTGACGGGTTCGGCTATTTGTAGTGCTGCCTTGATCGAGTTGCTTGTTGTTACACTATTGTAACCATAGATTCTGAGTACTTCTTCAATTACATCAACTTCACGTGTAACATCAGCCTTATTGGTCGGAATCTGTAATACATAATGCTCCTCATCAGTGGTAATTGGATTAAAGTTGAGCGATTTATAAATGATCATAAGTTGCTCGTGGCTGAAGTCATTGCCGATAAGCCTGGATACAGCTGATCTACGCACAGTAATTTCTTTTGGCTCTATCCTATTCGGGTAGATATCGATAAGATTAGATGCCACCTTAGCTCCTGCGTATTCCTTCAAGAGATATACTGCCCTCATCAGAGCCTTTACTGTAACATTAGGATCAGAGCCCTTCTCAAAACATTTGGCAGCATCTGTCCTCAAGTTGTGTTGGGTACTTGTCTTGCGTATACCCTGCGCCTCAAAGTGAGCAGACTCTAAAAATATGCTAGTCGTATCATCTTTTACGCCGCTTTTCAAACCACCAAAGACACCTCCAATACACATGCCATTATCCTGTCCATCACAGATCATGAGGTCATGATTGGACAGTTTTCGTTCTACTTCATCCAAAGACTGAAATACAGCCCCCTCAGCTAAAAACTGAACTTTTATATGATCACCTGATATCTGTCTTCTGTCAAATGCATGAAGCGGTTGCCCATATTCATGCAACACATAGTTAGTGATATCAACTACGTTATTTATTGGTCTCACATCGATAGCCTTAAGGCGATCCTGCATCCATTGTGGCGAGGGTCCAATATGCATATCTGATAGGCATATGCCTGAGTATCTCGGGCAAGCCTGTGAATCTGCCACAGTTACTGCGATATCGTCTCCGGCTGAAATACCATCAGTAGTTTGCGACTGAGGAGTTGCTACCTGTGCTTTGCCCTCCCCATGAAAGTTGTAGTACGCACATAAATCCTCTGCTACTCCCAAATGATTGGTTGCATCAGATCGATTAGGTGTTAGTCCAATATCATATACCGTATCTTCTGAGACTTCATATATTTCAGCAACTGGCACACCTACCGCTGTATCCTCGGGCAATACGATTATCCCATCGTGATCAGTCCCCATACCTATCTCATCTTCAGCGCATATCATTCCTTGTGATACCTCTCCTCTTATTTTACCCTTCTTGATCGTAAATGGATCGCCAGTCGTCGGATAAAGTTTGGTGCCAACCTGTGCTATGACGACCTTTTGGCCTTGTGCCACATTGGGTGCACCACAGACGATCTGTAAGTCTTCAGCAGCACCAACATTTACTTTAGTAAGTGCTAATGTATCAGCATTGGGATGCTTAATACACTCGGTCACATGACCTACAATCAAGCCTCTCAGACCTCCCTTTACACTTTCTATAGTATCTTCTCCTTCAACCTCCAATCCCAGATTAGTCAGTATCTCGGATAGCTCAGCAGGAGAGTCCTTGATGTCTATGTAATCTTTCAACCAGTTTAATGAAGTCTTCATATGGATATATCAATTGTCTTAAGACCCAAAAATTAATCTTAAAGACGCAAATATAGCTTGAATTGATAGAGATATTATTCAAATTCTTGCACGTATAAACACACAACCATTTCGGAACTAAGTTCATACCTTTATATGGTCATGCAGGAGAATCTGAAACCCATTAAGCTTAGCAAAAAAGCACTTAACATCATTCGTACTACAAGTAGGAATAATGTAGAATTAGTGAACATAGCCGATAATAAAGCCAACATCTTGCTGAGTATTAATGGTATCATGTTCACAGCACTAATTCCCATGTTGTTCTCTTATCAAGAGATCATAGTGAGCGAACACCTCTATATACCATTGATTGTGCTGGCAAGCACGCTGGTGATGACCATTATTCTGTGTTCGACAGTGCTAAGACCGACGGATCTCAATTCTATGAATATTGAGAAACAAGCCGGGATGAAGTACAGCCCTTTTTTCTTTGAAAACTTTCACAACATAGATAGCGTGGATTATATCCCATTTGTGAAAGAATCTCTTAAGGATAAAGATCAGCTTATTGAGTATATCCTTCAGGATCACTACTTAGTCGGCCGTAATCTGGGAAGGAAGTATGTACTGATGAAAAAAGCTTTTCAGACTTTTGTGGCCGGAGTTGCTATTTCCATAGCGCTGACTATAATCGTGTTAGCCTTCTTTTAATTTGTTTTTATCAGCGTATTTGTATTGACGCCAGATTGAGCGTAACATCTTGAATATCAACAAGATGGATGTTATGAAACTTCCAACTGCAAAGAATAGATATTCATTTCTCATGTAAGCTGAATACCACTGTTGCTTCTT
>CAZJTO010000243.1:0-4393 GCA_964548935.1 uncultured Saprospiraceae bacterium | reverse complement strand
AACTCGAAACTCATTACTTGACACTTAGAACTTGTTACTTAATAACTTAATACTCGATATATACATCCCAAATGTCCGCTAAACTAATTTTGAAGTTATCCATTTCATTAAGGATACTACTATCATTGTACTTCAATTAAATATTATAATACTACTATGAAACAAGTTTTATTTTTCCTTGCCTTTTTAATGGCATACTCTGTGCTATCGGCACAGGAAATCAAATGGCCAGGTCTCGACAAAAGTCCTATGGATGTTGCCACTTATCCAAGAGGAGCGGCTTTCGCCAACTACCTTGACGCTGATGATCCAGATCGCAATCCAAAGATCAAAGTACTATACAGCAAACCTTACAAGAATGATCGTGAGATCTTTGGTGGGCTCGTACCATATGGTCAAGACTGGAGATTGGGAGCTAATGAGGGTACTGAAGTAACCTTCTATCAAAATGTAGAAATCGGAGGTGCGCTCATACCTCGTGGAACATATAGATTACTAGCTCAGGTCAACAAAGACCACTGGGATGTCGTAGTGTCTAATCACCGTTTTACTGCGGGCTCCGGAGATATGGATGCTAGCAAAGAAGTTGGCAGATTTAAAGCTATGACCAGCAGTACTGCAGACGTAAGAGAGCAGTTCTCTATCGGTTTTCAGAAAGTTGATGATGGCAACGTCGATATGGTAATGGAGTGGGATCAAACCAGAGCTACCCTTCCGATCAATTTAAATGCCGTATCAATCGATGGCGTAGATGCCAGCCCGATGGACATGGCATCATATCCCGATCGATCTCGCTTTCAAAATTTCCTTAAACCAGAGGAGGTAGACGCCAACGTGCCTAAGATCAGAGTGGTATACAGTAGACCACAGATGAAAGACAGAAAAATCTTCGGAGGATTGATTGAGTACGGCAATATGTGGAGAGTCGGTGCTAACCAAACAACGACTGTATCATTTTATGAGAATGTCACTATCGGAGGAACGCAAGTGAGAGCAGGAACCTATGGATTATTTGCCAGAGTACATGAAGATAACTGGGAGTTTATCGTACACAGAAATGTCAACTCTTGGGGACATCCTAATCATGATGATGAGATGAATGTTGTCACCGTTAAAGCACCAGTATCTAGGACTGCTGAGACGCTTGAGGCGCTGACTATAACATTTGCAGAAGAAGGCGACAATGTTGTGAACATCCTCGTAGGATGGGAGAACAGCATGGCTAAACTACCGGTTACATTCAAGTAATCTATAATACTACAGACTAAAACGAAACATCATAAAAGGGGCTCAATGAGCCCCTTTTTTGTTGGCTTTACAAAGGATAATAGAGAAATTAAGACGACACAATTTTCCCCTAGAGTGAGAAGACTACGTGGCATTATAAGTGTTGAAGAGGATTGCGACTACAAGAAGGTACTTGTTGAAGAGTTATCTAAGAAGTATGGCGTCTAAAATATTCGTCGATTCAGATGTGATCATTGATTTTTTTACAGATCGCGAACCGTTTGCTAATCCAGCCAGCAAGATTTTCGAACTCAATGAATTGGGAGTCATTGAGATTTATCTAAGCGCTATATGTCTTAATAAAGTCTATTATATTGTTCGCAAGTATTTAGGGCATAAGTCGGCGCTGAGAATTATTGAAGACTTAACGGAGATAGCCAAAGTAATAGGTACTACTAAAAACGAAATTTTACAAGCATTGAACAATGATTTTAAGGATTTCGAAGACTCCATTCAACAGGGGTGAACATATCCGTTCGAAGACAGAGTCATTCGAAACAGCGCATAAATAGTTAAATCTCTGGTAACAGACTTAAGAGAGCGGTAGACACAGCCATACGCTTAACATCTCAGTGGTTTTATTACAGCCTTCACTGAATTAAAGCAAATATTCAATTTCACCTAATAGGTTATGGAAGCAACCTATCTATATTTAACTTTGCCTTAAATAAAACTGCATTTAACAGATCTAAACTATCTATTTGAATCTTCAATGACTCTAGGGAGTATCCGACACTATCATTATAGTTATTAACATCAAATAAACGTTTTTCACTCATAGCATATTGAACTTCTTCTCCGAGAACATAAAAGCCCACTGTGTCAGATGTAATATAAAAATCATAGTACGGTGGGAAAATGTCAGTCATCCTAATGTCAGGCAAAACCTTATGAGTTCTGGACAAATTATTTTTCTTATCATAGAAAGTCCAATAAAATGTGTTCTCGAGTGCTACAGTTAGGTGAATGAAATCATCAGTTTCATTTATCTTTCTAATTGGATACGCCGTAGACAAATCATTCGTCATACTAAAGACTAATTCGGATCGCTCAAGAACATTATTAGTCATAGCCATACTACCAAAATATTTTTCAGGGGAACCTTCATTTATATCTATATCTAAAGTATCCCAGTTAGTACCATTAAATGACAATATTTTTGTCCAACTAGGGTCCATAAACAATATGTTCTCTGTAATAACACTTTTAGTTAATTTATCTTCATAAGGTGTTGGATATGGGGCACAACCTTCATTCATATCCGCCATATCGATCAACAAATGTTTCTGCAATTTACTATCATAATAACTTATCGCTGAACATGATACATCATCGTCCTTTATATAGACAAATGATTTAGTTTTATCAGAATACTCAAAAAAGTCCCAATCTTCACTAATGTCAATCACATTGTTAAAACTACCATCAATATTAAATTCAAACATGCGTGAAATAAGATTATTAATTATAACAACTTTATCGTCGACAAATTCAAAATCATTGAAAGTTTCTGCAGTCCAGTCATTGCCCCGAATAACTAAGTCTATATAACTTACTAATTCACCTGTATGTAAACTAAATAATAGAAGTTTTTTTTGCACTCTATTATCTAAGAATCCAATAATATTATGTTCAAGTGAGATATCCCATTTTACAATATTACTTGACAATAAATATTCCGAATGATTATCAAGTATTTCAAAATCAAAATCTTCTATAATATCATCATACCTCAGTAGTTCTGCTCCTCTAATATCAACAATAATTGTATTCTTACCATGATCAATATCTGTAATATTACTGCACGAATTGAAGAATAAAACAATCAGAACCGATATAATAATAGTAACCAATATTTTTAACATGGGTCAGTTGTTGTAAACGGCCCACAACAACATTGCTCACTGCACCGTTCAGTCCAAGAACAACTTCCAGATCCAATTTCACAACTCTTTGACGATATACTTGCACATGTATACCAAGTAGTACCTGTACAATTAATGCATTGCCAGTATTGAGTTTTCTGTTTAATAGGTTGTGTTCCACTACCATCGTCTAAACAAAGTGCTGGATTATTGGCTTGTTCTATTGCACTACACCAACTTCCATCACCAGCAGCACACTGAAACTCTGCACAACTTGTATTATAATTTCCATCAGAGCAATAAGCACAATTATTAGCGCAACAAATTGTACATAGTTGAGCACTTACTGTAGATGTCAGAGTTAGACCTAAAATTATCAGAATAGATGTTAATATTTTTTTCATTTGTACAGAATCATAGATCCTCCATTAACTTTATAAAGAATATAAAAAATTGAAATCAAGAACACTCCAGCAAGGAGCAATATGCTACCCACTAAGATTAAAAACGTATATTTTCTCAGAATTATTTAGGTTATAAGCATACAAGATGTTTTTGATAACAGCTATTCGAGACAATCCATTGTCACATTTATAGGTATTAACTAGATCTCCTGTTTTCCTATCTATTTTAAAAATAAACTTTCCTTCTCGGCTATATCCAGGTTTTGCCACTAAGACCTCACCAGAATAAATAGCATAAATATAATTGCCATTAGAGCTTGCATCAATAAATCCTAATCTCGTTTTGGTCGCTTTTAATCCTATTCCTCTTTCATGAGCATGGTATTCAATATCCCAGCCTTTCCCTACCATAGTTGTAATCCTCTTCGAATTAGTTCTATTTAATGGTAATTTCTCGTATAACGGGGCATATCTCATAAAATTAAACACAGCATCCTCGGAACCAGGTTGTAGAATCCCTCCTTGAAAGAATGCATGATATACAAAACTCGAATCTAAATCATCATGTAACTCTAAGGATAGCGATTCGTTCAGTCCTTCGTGTACGTTTTGAACAGCATCATACTTAACAATTGTATGGGGTCCTCTTGTTAAACCAATAAGACTCTGACCGATCATCAACACTTTAGAAGTTTTAGAATTGAAAGGATTGTCTAAACGATCTATCAGCTCCATTTCTTCATTCTCACCAGTGACGTTAGAGAAGACTAAAACATCTCTTGTTCTGGCATCCACACCCACAATCCCATTATCAACTGCATGTATTCCCATTAAGTT
>CAZJTO010000242.1:0-4410 GCA_964548935.1 uncultured Saprospiraceae bacterium | reverse complement strand
CATACCTATGTCTGGCCAAGAGATATCAATGTCAGCGTCATCATATCGTATGCCGCCTTCAAGTTCTTTTGAGTAATAGTTGTCGCATTTGTAGCCAAAAATGGCCTCATCTGATAGCACTAAGAACCCATGGGCAAAACCTCTCGGGATAAGCAGTTGCTTTTTATTTACATCAGTAAGTATCTGCCCAAACCAATTGCCATAGGTGACAGAACCAGGTCTTATGTCCACAGCAACATCAAATATCTCACCTACGATTGCTCTTACCAATTTGGCTTGAGCGAACTCTCCAATTTGATAATGTAACCCTCGTAATACGCCTTTTTGAGATTTGGATTCATTGTCTTGTACCCAATTGTATTTAGCATAGCTTTCCGGGAACTTGGATTTATTAAATGACTCAAAGAAATATCCGCGATCATCATGAAATACTCGAGGTTCAATGATCTTTAAATCTGCGATAGGTGTGTCTGTAATAATCAATTCTTACTTTTTTCTAAAATATAATGTCAATGGGACACCTGAGAAATCATATCTCGATCTCAACTGATTTTCAAGATAGTTTTTATAGGCTCCAGTAATGTGCTTTGGATAATTGCAAAAGAACGCAAATGAAGGAAAGTGAGTTGGCAATTGCGTCAAGTATTTGATTTTTATCAACTTGCCTCGGTGCGCCGGCGGCGGAAACTTAGTGAGCATTTCGTCTAAGACTTCGTTGAGTTCAGAAGTTTTTATTCGTTGCGTTCTGTTGCGATATACGTCCATTAGTTTTTCGACCGCCTTAAATATTCTCTGCTTCTCGAGAGCCGAAATAAACAGAATCGGCACATCATTAAACGGGGCCAATTTAGACTTCAGTTCGTATTCAAAATCGCGAGCCGTATTAGTTTCTTTTTCCATCAGATCCCATTTGTTCACAAGTAAGACAACGCCCTTTTTTCTTTTTGCAATTAGTGAAAAAATGTTCATGTCTTGCGATTCTAAGCCTTGCGTTGCATCTATCATGAGAAGGCAGACATCTGTTTCGTCTATGGACTTTACTGCTCTGATGACAGAGTAAAACTCTAAATCCTCGTGTACTTTTTTCTTTTTTCGGATCCCTGCCGTATCGATAAGAATGAATTCTTGACCAAACTTGTTATAATGGCTATGTATGGCATCTCTTGTAGTCCCGGCTATATCGGTAACGATATTGCGTTCTTCTCCCAAGAGAGCGTTGACTAAGGATGATTTGCCGACATTGGGTCGACCGAGGATACTAAATCGAGGGAGTTCGTTGGCTTCAGAATTATCTACTTCTGGTGGCAACATATCTATCACGGCATCTAATAGCTCACCAGATCCGCTTCCGGTTATAGACGATAGAAAAAAGGTATCGTCAAATCCCAAACTCCAAAACTCATTGGCGGCAAGTTGTCTTGTGCCATTATCTACCTTGTTGACAGCAAGAATTGTCGGCTTATCCGTTTTTCGTAGCATACGTGCAACTGCCTCATCAAGATCTGTTATCCCAGTGGTTACGTCAGTCATGAAGATGATGAGATCAGCCTCGTCAATCGCAATCTGTACTTGAGTCCTTATGGCGGCCTCAAATACATCTGAAGAATTGCTGACAAATCCTCCCGTATCTACAACATTGACCGATCTACCGTTCCACTCTGTAAACCCATAGATGCGGTCTCTTGTCACCCCCGACGTATTATCGATGATAGACTTACGCTCTCCGATGAGACGATTGAATAGTGTAGACTTCCCAACGTTAGGGCGACCTACTATAGCTATGAGATTTGACATAGGTAGTTCTTACTGCAAATATCCATAAGATTTTAATGATCTGTCGTCATCTCTCCATTTCTCTTTGATTTTTACTCTAAGCTCTAAAAAAACTTTACGATCTAAAAATTCTTCGATGGACTTACGGGAGTCAGTGCCGAGACCTTTAATAGCTGCTCCACCTTTACCGATCAATATTGATTTTTGTGTTTTTCGGTTAACGATTATATCCGCCATGATATGTACCATAGGACCGGATCGAGACTGTTCATCTTTAAATGTATGTACGATCACTTCACAGCTATATGGAATCTCTTGATGAAATCTCGTAAGTATTTTTTCTCTGATGATTTCTGATACGAAAAACCGTTCACTCTTATCCGTAAACTGGTCTTTAGGATAGAAGGCTGGCCCTTCAGGGAGGTTATTGGTGATCAATTTTAAAATACTATCTGTACCTATTTTTTCAAGAGCCGATATGGCACAGATGTGATCAAATGACATCTGTTCGGTCCACCATGTGCTGAGTTTCTCAATTTGCTCATGATCCGAAACATCCATTTTGTTGATGATCAATATTTTTGGGACTTCAAGTTTCTCTAGATTCTTGAGCACCTTGGCATCTATATTGGGAGTCTCCACCGTATCGGTCATGTAGATTAAAATATCCGCATCCTCAAGCGCAGACAGTGCAAATGTGTTCATCGCACTTTGCATCTTGTAGTGCGGGTCAGATATGATCCCAGGTGTATCGCTAAAGATGATCTGATAATCGTCTTCATTTATGATTGCTATGATGCGATGTCTGGTGGTCTGAGGTTTATTGGTGATGATCGATAGTCGTTCCCCTATGAGTGCATTGAGTAGTGTAGACTTCCCTACATTCGGATTTCCTATGATATTAACAAAGCCGGATTTATGCATACTCCGACATGATTGTTTGTACGTGTTCGTAAACTCCTTTCGGCTTTAGTTTCTGCCATGATATGTCGTTATAGGCATCTCCCAACAACACATAATTTTTAAGGTATACACTATTCATCTCTGTAAGCACATGTTCTCGAGTATTGATGAAACAGATCCAGCCATCTTCATCTTTGACATCATCATACCATTCTTCATAGTAGCAATCGTCATCCGAATGAAAATTTAATACGTTATCACAAAGTAAGACATACTTGGATATGTCTTGTTTTAGGATGTGATCAATGATCTTTCGTTTGAGATACATCACATCATTGTTGATGCAATCGTTCCATTCTCCTAACAGTTCGATTATGGTGTATCCTTCGATATAGTCAGTATAGAGTTGCTTGGCATATAGGGTAGGCGAGCCAATATTGTCCCATTGCGGATGTATGAAGTAGTTGTAAATCTTCTGGCTATACTGAAACTCACTATACTGTCTCCCGTAGAATGGACTACTGCTATCCTCAGAGGAAACATAACTCTCTCGCCATCTAAAATGTGGTTCTATATCGTGCATTAAAAGATCCTATTGACATCCGTAAAGTAGAACATTAATTGATAAGACGCTCAAACAATTATATTATTCTCAGGCATCGAAAATAGTGAAAAGTCGGGCAGAACATATTTTGAAATAAATTGATGCAACACTATTGCAACTATTGCTTTAAGTCTAATATATTTGCAGCATTGTTGCACTAACATGACTAAGCTTAAAAGAAATATTGATTTGTTCGGATTGGTTTCCTCCAGTCTCTGTGCAGTTCACTGTATGGCTTTACCCGTATTGATCTCTTTAGGTTTTTTAGGAACTATCGGAAGTTCAACATCGCATTTTGTAACAGAAATTCTTGTCATCGTGGCAAGTGCGATCTTAGTTGCATTATCTATCTATAAAGGCCTAAAAACTCATGAGAGTGCGACTCCATATTGGTTCTTTGCATTCGGATTGGTCG
Source organism: uncultured Saprospiraceae bacterium (assembly GCA_964548935.1). GTDB lineage: Bacteria > Bacteroidota > Bacteroidia > Chitinophagales > Saprospiraceae > GYS-P2D. The sequence goes on along the minus strand of CAZJTO010000242.1, from coordinate 715 downwards.
CGATTTGTGTTGGACTATTCTGCGGATATCATCTACTCATGGCCGCAGGAGGCTTGTCATTGGCAGTGGGACACTTACTCAATCATAAATTACTCCAAGGAAAGTCTATAGCTGGATAAAACACTAGGGCTATACAACCGTTAGTTTTTTATGCATGCCCTAAGAACAGAGCAACTACACCACAATTACGGAAAGCGTAAGATTAGCTTTCCGGATATCACATGCAATTCAGGAGATCACACCCTTTTATTAGGACCATCTGGATGCGGCAAGACGACTTTATTACAATTAATATCTGGTATAAGAAGTAGTCAAACAGGTGATGTATGGATTGAAAATACCCAGATCAATAAACTTTCTCAGGCGAGGCGTGATCAATTCAGAGGACGGCATATTGGTATGATTTATCAGACTTCGCACTTCGTTAGATCTCTATCCGTCATCGAAAATTTGGCTTTAGCCCAACGTTTTGCAGGGCAGTCTATTGATCGCACTAAGCTCAAGGGTCTCCTAGATAAGCTCAATATACTGGACAAGGCGAACCAAAAAACTTATACCCTAAGTCAAGGTGAACAGCAGCGAGTAGCCATTGCTCGTGCCCTAGTGAATAGCCCAGTGCTCATATTAGCTGATGAGCCTACATCAGCCTTGGACGATCAGAATACCGATGCGGTGCTTGACCTACTCGTCAGCCAGGCAGATCAAGTCAATGCAA
>CAZJTO010000241.1:2273-4445 GCA_964548935.1 uncultured Saprospiraceae bacterium | reverse complement strand
TGGATAAGTCGCTACCCATTGAGACACCCTTGTCATACCCATCTTCTACCATCTCATCATAGCTGTTATATCTCGACTCGAAGTTGTAGCCCCCGAAGAATCGCACTTTCATACGTGTGCCACTTGTTGCATAAGTCTCCTTGCGCGCCATGGCATCATAGATGTCTGATCGCGTATTAGCAGGTGCCCAGACGGCCATGAGCCCACCGGGGTTGACGGCTATATGAGTTTTGACTTCAGGGTCTAATATCCAATCCCGTGATACCCGAGTCTCCGCTCTTAGGTCTATCTGACAGTGGTTGCCGATGTAGTTATCATCCTCCTCAGTATTTCCCGGTGTCGCATTGTGGGAGTCAGTACTACCTATCAAGCCATACTTATAGGGATTAGTACCCAGTTCGTCTTGATACTTGAGTCCACGCTTGAGTGTATGCCTGACGAAGTTATTGATCAAGGGAGGTCCCTGATTATAGTTTTCAAAATCTGCGAATTCATCATTTTCCCAGAAGCTGGCATAAACCTCTGAGTTGCCTTTGGCTTGGTGGATCTCGACGAGGGGTTCATTAGCATTGCGCTGCTCCACATATTCCTGATCGATCGGTGAGCCATCGGCCCGTTGCTCTGGAAATGCAAATCCACCACTGAGGTTGGTATTGTGCGGAACCGCCATTACGGTCGCGCCATCCTCTCGGAATCCGTCGAGGGATTGCCATAATTGTTCTTCGTCAGTGGCTTCTATCGCACTGATCGGATAGTCCGGCACCACCATATCTCTGAAAAATACATTGCGATGACCATGCATCAAGCCGATGCCAAGGGTCCATTCGTAGGCGGCAAAGGTGGTAAACTCTCCCGGCTTATAGTGTGACTCGGCAGCTTCCAGGGCGATATCCCAAGCGGCTATTGTCGTCTCAAATCCTCTAAAAAAACGAGGGTGATTTTTGGTGGCATTACCAGTATTGCGCAGCATCTTCAAAAAGAATGCAGTTTGTTTGGCCGTATCTACACCGATTCCACGGATTCCTCTGGGCATAAGCGTATTATGCCCTGGAGCACCAGGGATATTCACGGTGTATAACTCGCCGAGATATTCGGAGTGATCCGTCACTGCGGCAAAATCAAGCGGTCTCTTGATCTTTACCGATTCGCCTAATACATCTATCGGGGTGCCTTGAGCAAATAAATAAGCATCATTGGGGGTGCCCGTTGTACCTCCTATATAGGCATCAAATGAAAATGCCGTATGCACGTGCATATCTCCAAAGAACACGTCTTTCAAGGGGTTTTTGGTCACTTGTGCTTCTGCTGCCGCCCAATCGGTACTGGCACGATCTCTAATTTCATTCTTGACTGGATCGAGTACAGGCCCAGGAGGATTAATATATCTCCAAGCTATGTAGGCAATAACCGCTAATAGCAGTAGTACAAGGAGGATAATTTTTAATCTCTTAGACATTAAAAATATTTAATGCTCAAGTCAATCATCTTCTGCTTCAGATCAGTATATGGCGGCGCCATAAATTCGATAGCACTCATCGGGCTCCATTGTTTTAATATAGCTCTCGCGTTAGAAAAAGCCTCAAATCCATACTTGCCGTGAGCCTTGCCAATCCCGCTATTATTCACACCACCAAATGGAAGATTGTTGTTGAAGAAGTGGATAGCGCTATGATTGATGCAGGTACCACCGGCACTTGTTTCATTGATGATCTTATTGATGTTTTTCTTTTTGCTACTGTAGATATACAGAGCAAGAGGTTTCTCTTTTTTGTTGATCTTATCTAATGCTTCATCGAGATGAGTATACGTGATGATAGGCAGTAATGGTCCAAATATCTCATGTAGCATCAAGTCCATTTCTGCATTGACATTGGAGATGATTGTAGGTTCTATGAAGTCTTGATCTCCATCCATTTTTCCACCACTTTCGATTTTGACGTCGTGGTTCATGGCCTCATCCATATAACTCTTCACCCGATTGAAGTGCTTGTTATTAACGATTCGACAGTATGACTCTGATTGACCTATGGATTCACCATACATCTTTTTGATGTTAGAATTTATAGCATCGATGAGTTCGGTTTTTTTGCTCTCGTGGACATAGATATAATCCGGGGCTATACAGACCTGCCCGTTATTGAGGCATTTGGACCATGCGATACGTTTTGCAGC
>CAZJTO010000241.1:0-2173 GCA_964548935.1 uncultured Saprospiraceae bacterium | reverse complement strand
TGCTGTAGGCATAAGAAATTATTTATATGATCAATTTATCAAAATTATCTGCGGTTATATTGTCGGGGTTAGGTAAATTTTTGAATGTCTATCAACTGCTCCAGTTCTGTTCTGCCCGTATCAGTGAGGTGCGGATAGATTAATGACCACGCATATTCTTGAAATTCTTCCAAGTCGTGATTCATCCCTCTTACGATACATCTCGACAGCCAAAAAGAAGCCGAGTGCCATAAATGATGCGATAAGAACAAGTATGTGTTAGGAGACTCATATACTTGTAATTTGCCAGTACGCGAAAGCTCCAAATGAACGGCATGTAAACGTGATATCTGGTTGTCGATATGCTGCGTATGCTGTTCAGCTATTTTAGGATATCCCCGGACGATATCTACTAAATCGGAATAGAAGAACTTCAAATTGTTCTGTAGCTTAAAAAATCCGGCCATCTGGTCATGTAAACTACTCAAGGTGATTTCTGTTACCTCAAGCGGTAAACTCTTAAGGAGTTCTTCTTGAAAGTATAGATATATAGCACTCATCAGATCATCCTTCTTGGGAAAATGATACGTGACATTCCCAGGACTCAACGAAAGACTCTCTGCGATTTTGAGAAAACTAACATTGCTAAAGCCATGCTTATTGAAGAGCTCGACGGCTCCGACTATGATTTTAGATTTAGTGTCAATTTTCACCCACAAAAATTAGTATGATTATACTATATTAGGTCATAAGTACGGAAAAAAACACAAAATTACGATCACATGGAATGGTTAAATATCCCAAATATTGACGTATACGCAGTTATAGGAATATTGCTGTTTTTTGCTTTGATAGAGGTTGTCCTGGGCCATTACCACAACGATCATCGAGACAAGACAGATTGGATATTGGAGCTCCTTGGATTTTTCGTTGTGGCGTTTACCAAGACTTTTCAAGTATTGCTTATTGTGTTTGTGGGGGATGCGTTATTGCCTCAGTTTTCCAATGTTTTTCAGAGCTGGTCCATATGGCTAGCGATTCCTTTCTATTTGTTTATTGATGACGTGTCCCAATACTGGTATCATAGATCTGCACATGAGTATGAGTGGCTGTGGAAGCACCATAGAGTACATCATGCTGCTCAGGATATGGGCATACTGGTGAGCTATCGCAATTCTTGGGTGTATTATTTATTGATGCCTAATCTCTGGTGGGGTGCTATTTGTACCTTCTTAGGATTGGCACCTGCGGTAATATTTGGTTTGCTGTTTAAGCAAATCATTGTTACCAGTACACACAGTACATGGACTTGGGATACAGCGCTATATAAGCATAAGTGGCTCAACCCATTGGCTACAGTGATCGAGAGAATCTTTATCACTCCTGCTTTTCATTTTTCTCATCACGGAACGTCAATGGCTGATAATGTTAGTGATCCCAATGGGAATTTTGGCAACACCTTTTCCTTATGGGATCAGATGTTTGGCACTGCCAAATTCACAAGAAGGTATCCAGAAAAATTTGGGCTATTGGAAGACCCTAAAGATCCGTGGTATTCGCATCTGCTCTACCCCTTCTTAAAGTCACCACATCAGGAGAGCGAGTTACATAAGGATTTTAAGAAAGAACAGAATACAGGGACTACCCCATTTCAAGAAGTGCTACCAGCGGGGACCTATCTTTATTGTCAATGTGGGTATAGCAAGAATCAACCATTCTGCAATGGATTTCATAATGGCACGAAGACTAAGCCTCTCAAATTCGAGGTAAAGTCTGAGCGTAAAGTATCAATCTGCACTTGTAAGATGACTAAGACGCCTCCTTATTGCGATGATTCGCATTTGAGTATTTAACAGCAATCTTAAGCTAGCTCAAATTATATAACAGTAGTTATGTGATGAGTCAATAGGAATTGGTCACTTTTACGCCTCAAACAAGTATTTGACTCGCAAGTGATCACTAAACCATTAGACATACTCCAATCGACATTTGGTTATAAGTCGTTTAGACCTATGCAGTCGGAGATCGTGGATCACGTCATCGGCGGTGATAGTGCATTAGTGATTTTGCCTACAGGCGGAGGAAAGTCGATGTGCTTTCAGATTCCATCACTTTGTATGGACGGGCTGACTATTGTTGTATCACCCTTGATCGCTCTGATGACGGATCAGGTCACTGCTCTCAAGGAGCTTGG
>CAZJTO010000240.1:3024-4452 GCA_964548935.1 uncultured Saprospiraceae bacterium | reverse complement strand
GATGATCACGATCACGAAGGGCACGACCATGATGATCACGACCACCATGACCATGGTGACGAGCACGATCATGATGATCACGCTGATCATGATCACTCAGCCCATACTCAGCCTAATTCACCACTACCATTGCTCCAGGAGGCAGATGATAAAGAGATTACTTCGTTGCTGCTGCGATTTAAGGGCAGGAGCTTTCAAGCACTCAATATGCAGCGCAGTATCAATGAGAACACCGATATGCAAGCAGCTACACCTGCTATCGAGATTAATCGATTATTTGCTATGATGAGCAGTGCTGAGCAGGCTCTTAGGATATTGGCTCTGCTGATTATTATCGTATCAGCTATAAGCGTATTCATATCCTTATACAGCTCGCTCAATGAGCGGCGTTATGAGCTGGCTCTGATGCGATCTATGGGAGCTGGCACGTCCAAGGTTTTTAGTCTGATCACACTTGAGGGGATCATATTAGCGATTCTTGGCGCTGTAATAGGATTGATATTGAGCCATGGCTTATTATACTTTTTTGCCGATCACTTGCGAGAAGTATATCGGTACAACTTTGTAGCCGGCAGGTTCTTGCCGGAAGAGGCATATTTGTGTTTGGCAGCTTTAGTTGTTGGTTTCATTGCCGCAGTTATACCAGCCTACCAAGCCTCAAAGACTGATATTGCCGAAACTCTTACATCGAGATAGGGACTGAGCCCATCACGATATTCTACCCCAGTTTGCATTTTTGTTTTTGAGCTTTCCTAGGTGATTTTTGGTAGCCTGGTGTTGTGGTTGCTCCATATCAGGATCCTGTTGTAACAAGACTAAGGCGAGATGGCGAGCGGTTTCCATGATGGTGCGATCTTCAGTGATACTGGCAATATTGAGTTCTACTACTCCTGATTGTTGTGTGCCTGTTATGTCACCGGGGCCTCTGAGTTTCATGTCTTCTTCGGCGATAACAAATCCATCGTTGGTCCGGCACATCGTATCAATGCGGGACTTGGCATATTTGCTCAGACCAGTCTTAGTCATGAGGATACAATACGATTGATCTGCTCCACGACCTACTCGCCCTCTTAGCTGGTGGAGCTGAGACAATCCAAATCGTTCGGCATTCTCAATGATCATAACGGACGCATTCGGAACATTTACTCCTACTTCGATTACGGTGGTGGCGACCATGATCTGCGCCGTTTTATTGACAAATCGCTGCATCTCTTGGTCTTTATCCTGAGGTTTCATGCGACCATGGACGACGGTGATCTGATAATCAGGACGAGGGAAGTAATTCAGGAGTTCTTCATAGCCCGACTGAAGGTTTTGCAAGTCTAATTTTTCAGATTCATCTATGAGAGGATATACCACATAGATTTGTCGCCCTTTGGCGATCTCTTCTTTCATAAACTTAACTACAAAGCTGCGATGGCTATCATT
>CAZJTO010000240.1:0-2924 GCA_964548935.1 uncultured Saprospiraceae bacterium | reverse complement strand
CTTTGGCGATCTCTTCTTTCATAAACTTAACTACAAAGCTGCGATGGCTATCATTACGATGTATGGTCTTAATCTCCTTGCGCCCGGGAGGCAACTCATCAATCACTGATACATCCAGATCGCCATAGGTGGTCATAGCCAGAGTACGCGGGATAGGAGTAGCTGTCATGACCAGTATATGGGGAGGTATTTGATCATTTTTAACCCAAAGTCGAGATCTCTGGACTACCCCAAACCGATGTTGTTCATCAGTAACCGCTAAACCGAGATTGCTGAACTCTACCTGTTCTTCGAGGATGGCATGCGTACCGACTAAGATGTCTATATGCCCTTCTTTTAAGAAACCTAAAAGTTCTTTCCTCACTCGTCCCTTAACACTCCCAGTTAAGAAAGCTACCTGGACACCTAAACCCTTAACTATTTCTGAAATGGACTGATAGTGTTGTTGAGCTAAAATCTGGGTGGGTGCTAACAAGCACGCCTGGTAGCCATTGTCTATAGCGATCAGCATGGTCATGAGAGCAACGATTGTCTTGCCACTACCTACATCGCCTTGAAGAAGACGATTCATCTGGACTCCTCGACCCATGTCATGTCTAATCTCCTTGATCACTCGTTTTTGTGCTCCTGTCAGCTCAAAACTCAATTTCTCTTTGTAAAATTTGTTGAAGGCCGTACCCACGACTTCAAAATGTAACCCCTTGAGCTTTTTATCACGTTGAACCTTGTTGTGGAGGATCATCAATTGTAAGAAGAAGAGCTCTTCGAACTTAAGTCGATTACTTGCATGACCCAATGCTTCACGTGATACTGGAAAATGAATCCATCGCACGCTATCAAAGCGACTGCAGATATTGAGTTTCTCAACATAATGGTTGGGGAGGGATTCTGGCAAGTCAGATTCTTGCAGTCTATCTAAGATTTGTTTTATGATTCTGCGACGAGCTCTGATGCCTAAGCCTTTTTGATTGAGTTTTTCAGAGGACGCATAGACGGGTAGAAATGGATCAACTCCAGAGCTGCTGCCTTCTACTTCGAGTTCTGGATGGGAGATACTCTTGACACCTTTATAGACTTTGACCTTGCCATTGAGGATATAGTTTTGATTAGGCTTCAGTTTATCTACAAGCCACTGCGCTCCTTGAAACCAATTAAGCTCTATGAATCCACTCGGATCTTTAAACGAACCTACTAAGCGTGATCCTCGTTTCATCTTTTTCTTTGCAATGCTGATGATCTGACCCTGCAGCTGCACAGTGTCTCCATCGGCGACATCCTTGATTAATTGATAACTAGATCTGTCGTCATATCTAAAAGGGTAAATATGAAGTAGATCTTCTATGGTTTCTACGCCGAGCTCACTCTTTAAGACTTTAGCACGATTTTCTCCAACACCTTTAGTGTATTCTATTTTTTCTTTCAGGATGTCTCGTACTGTGCTCACCTCTCAAAAATAGACACTCTCCATAGACCTCACAAACTGATAGCGGAATATGTAGGCGTATCATGACCAGTTGGTTAGCTGTATATTTGTGATAGATATTAGACTTATGGAATCGAGACGACAATTGCAGACAGGAGAGCTGATCAAGAGACATTTCAGTATTGTAATGCGTGAGCAGGGAAGCTATATCTACGGCAGCCAAGTATTGGTATCTGTGACGAGAGTGATCATGTCTCCAGATTTAGGATTAGCTAAGATTTATGTAAGTGTGTTCAACACAGAAGATAAGAACGCCATAATTCTGTTACTAAATACAGAGAAAGTACGGTTGAAACAACAACTTACTCAACGCATCAGAAAACATGTAAGACGTATTCCACGAATAGATATCTATTTGGATGACACCTTGGACGAAATGTATAAGATCGATGAATTGCTCAACTCATTGTGAGCTGTTAGGGTTATCTCAGTTCTTTTAAAAAATCGGCTTGCGCTGGATCTAATACAGCCATGATATCATAGACTCTCCTTTGCTCACTCTTGACCGAATTTTTAAATACCTCAAGGATTTCGGCCCTCTTGCTATTTGAAAACATCTGAATGATCATACTGTTGGGATAGCCATCATGGAGGGCTGCTGCTTCTTTAACTGCACTAAAAATGATTGCCTTACCGGTATTGACATCTGCTTCAATTCGATCTAGCCCTTTTCTGTGGTAATCATACATGGCAGATCGGAACCTCTGAACTCGCGTGTTCAGCAGATTTTCTATCATCCAAAATCTATTGCGATCGCCACCTAACGAAGACCAATTTCGGTCAACGCTGGATACACTCGGGGGCACATTAGCCAATATGTTGTTAGCTGTTCTGAAGTGGTCTTCGCCGCCCAGTTGGCTGAAGGAGTCATAATCGAACCCTAAGATAATGTACGCGTAAAATGTCAATATTGCCGATAAGTTATCGGTGAATTGACCGCTATTATCCCTGAGTTGTTCGCCGGGATTATAGGTGAACGATATATTACGATCTACATGATTGATCAGTGGAGAGGTATAGGTACTATTGTATACTGGGCGTCCAGAGCTGATATACATGTCAGCAACAAAACTACTAGCAGATAAATCACTTGTTATATTGAATTGTATAGATCCTTCGATTAGCTCCTCATTTTCAAATTCGTCATCTGTCCATTTGCGATCATTATAAAATTCTTCTATAGCACTCTCGAGTGCCGTCAATGTTCGAGGATCAGCTATCGCAAGAGACGGCGCATTGATTGTTACATCAATATTAAACTCTTGCGCTTCACAGGTCGTAGAAACATAGACTAAAGCTAAAAGACTAAGGAGGATGTGAATCAATCTTGTAGACATAAGTAAGATCAGCTTAGTGAGAGTAAAGAGTCAATGACATCATGAGCTACTGCTCTTTTGGATTTGAGCTCATAATCATTAACAGTACCATCAGTATGGACGAT
>CAZJTO010000239.1:0-4485 GCA_964548935.1 uncultured Saprospiraceae bacterium | reverse complement strand
CTTTAAGTAATATGGCATCCAGTTACAATATAGTTTGGCTCAAACGTGATCTTAGATTGAAGGATCATGCACCATTACATTACTGTGCTCAGAGCACAGAGCCGACAATATTGTGGTACAATTTTGAGCCAAGACTAATGGGTGATCCACATTACTCTGATAGACATTTTCAATTTATTTATGATTCACTAGCTGATATCAATGAGCGCTTGAGTAATCACAAAACCCAGTTGCTCATAACCTATGGAGATACGATCGATGCGCTTGATTGCTTGATGGGGCAGATACAGGTCAAGACCCTACTATCACATCAAGAGACAGGTATTTCTCAAACTTATGGACGAGATCAAGAAGTAGCCCTATGGTGTCAATTGATGGAAGTAGAATGGAAGGAATTTCAATCCAATGGTATACAGCGAGGCAGATCAAACCGCAATTCTTGGGTAAAGGACTGGTATAACTATATGAACAGCCCACAGCTTGCCTATAGTCTTAATCAGATTAGTTGGATTAGTCTCGATGATATAAATGCGCTTAGAATTTGCTTTGAACACTACTTAAGAATAGGGAACAATAAGAAATTACAAAGAGGCGGTGAGATTTTAGCGCATGAGACCATGCACAGTTTTTTTAGCACAAGAGTTAGAGGCTACGAAAACAATATATCTAACCCATTGACGAGTCGATGGCATTGTAGCAGGCTTTCGCCATATATTGCTTGGGGGAATCTATCGATAAGACAGGTATATCAGGAATCTCAAAATGCTGCGGCTCGAGGAATGGCTGTTGGTGATATTAAGTTGATGGAATCAAAATTGCAATGGCGATGTCACTTCATCCAGAGTTTTGAAATGGAGTGTGATATGGAGTTTAGATCCATCAATCGGGCGTTTGAACAATTAGAAAAGCCTGTGATTAAAGCGCATCAAGAAGCGTGGAAGGCAGGACAAACTGGATTTCCACTTATAGATGCCTGTATGAGATGCCTCAATCAAACGGGATATCTAAATTTCAGAATGAGAGCCATGCTTGTATCCTTTTTTACGCATCAACTATGGCAGCCATGGCAGGATGCTGAATCACATATTGCAAAGAAATCCTTGGATTTTGAGCCAGGTATACTCTTTTCTCAGATCCAGATACATGCCGCAGAAACAGGCATTAATACTATGCGGGTTTATGATCCTGTTAAGGAATCTTATGAACATGATCCTAACGGGATATTTATTAAGGACTGGGTTGTAGAACTAAAAGATTTGCCAGCACCATATTTTCATGAGCCTTGGAAGATGAATAAGTCGGAGCAAGAGAAAATAGGCTTCAAGTATGGTCAAGACTACCCTGAACAAATCATAGATGCCGAGAAGGCAGGACAATATGCACTACAGACTATTGCGGAATTTAGTAATAGACCCGAGGTACATAAAGAAGCAAAGCGGATCGTTAGAAAACATTCGAATGAGGGTATTGAAGTTGCAAGCAACGTTATCTAATGTTGCTTTCGGGTCGAAGTATAGATAGAGTAGTGGAAATGGCATGGGAAGATCGAACAACATTCGATAGTATCGCATTTCAATTTGGGTTAAGTGAAAAACAGGTGATCGACCTAATGAGACGAGAGTTGAAGCCGGCATCATTTAGATTGTGGCGATCCCGTGTTCAAAATCGTCCTACTAAACATGCCCAAAAGAGAAACTTCGAATCAGGAAGATTCAAGTGTTCGAGACAAAGGGTGATAAGTAACAACAAAGTTTCCAAGAGAACATGAAAACAATTTTAGTTGTCGGTGGCAGCCATGGGATAGGACAAGCGCTAGTCAAACAGCAAGTTGAGCAACACCAGGTTAAAAGTATAAGTCGAACATCTGCAGGACTTAACGAACCGAACTTCTCAGAGTACTTGCTGGATGTACGAGATGGAGATCTACCAGAAATTGATGAACTCGATGCGATTGTGTATTGCCCAGGGTCCATTCACCTGAAGCCAATAAGTAGTCTTAAGGAGGAAACATTGAGGGACGACTTCGAGATCAATGTCGTTGGTGCCTATCGCATTATTAAGCATTACCATAAGGCCTTGAAGCGGGGTAACAATCCCTCTATAGTGATGTTTAGCACGGTCGCCGTTGCACAGGGTATGCCATTTCATGTCTCGGTAGCAGCTGCCAAAGGGGCTGTTGAAGGAATGGTAAGAACACTCGCGGCAGAGTTTGCACCAAATATTCGCGTAAATGCGATCGCACCCACCATAACTGACACTCCGTTATCAGCAGGCTTGTTGAGAAACGAGAAAATGCGGGATAAGATGAAGGAACGTCACCCATTAAAAAGAATATTGGACGTAGACGAGGTGGCGTCGATGGCGTCATATCTAATCAGTGGTCAAGCAAAATCTATAACAGGACAGATCATCGGTATTGACGCCGGGATGTCTATTGTCAGAAATTAAAAAAATAATGTAGGATGTTCGGACTATTCAAAAAGAAATCAGAAGCAGAGAAGCTCAAAGAGCAGTATGAAAAGTTGATGAAAGATGCGTTCTATTTATCAAAGAGTGATCGGACAGCCAGTGACGCCAAATATGCCGAGGCAGATGTAATCATGAAAAAAATAGAGGCGATCACTGCAGCTTAAGGATTCTATGACATACACTTCATATCAGCTATCAGATATTCAATCGATGGACAAGATCTCTCGTTTGAATTTGATTAACTCTTTATCTGGTTATAAGCCTGCCAATCTCATTGGCACCATGGATGCTGTCGGTCGGACTAATCTGGCAATTTTTAGCTCAGTTGTGCATCTCGGATCTAATCCTGCTCTGTTGGCATTTATCATGAGACCTACTACAGTAGATCGCCATAGCTACGATAATATTATGGCTACCGAGCATTATACCATTAATCATGTATCAGCAGATCTGACCGCTGAGGCGCACTATACCTCTGCTAAGTTTGATAGGACGGAGTCAGAGTTTGATGCATGCGGATTTACGGCTGAGTATCGAGACAATTTTAAGGCTCCCTATGTGCAAGGGAGTCCAGTACAGATGGGAATAAGACTCGAGGAGGTTATGCCTATACCAGTCAATGGGACAATTATGGTCATAGGCTCAGTGCAACAACTTCATATTAATAACAACATCATTGATGAGGATCATGCACTCAACTTAGATCTTGGGTCTGTGGCCGCCATATCAGGCCTTAACACCTATTATAGAGCAACTAAGATTGCCAAATATCCCTATGCCAGAGTGGGACAATTCCCTAAGCCAGAATAGAAACCTCTATAGCTTGTTATACAGGCTTGAATTAAGCATGATTGAATTATCCTCTCTCACGACTACTGTTGTCTCAAAGTTAGAGCCACCACAGTTCATACTGATCGTTCCTGTCTCACAGTCTGTGATTTCATATGTACAAGTCATATCATTAAAGTCTACGCCTGAAAATTCAACGCTGCCTGTTAGGGCACCAGTCCATAAAACGACACCTTCATTGATAGCATGTTGATATTGACCACTCAGCTGCCTGTAGTTACTACAGTTATCTTTTTTATTATAGTTACAACCGATTAATAGCGTAGAAAAAAGAATAATCAAGATAGTTTTCATATATGTGAAATTAATCAGAATCCAGTGATGGAGCAAGCTTACAGCCTTATGGAGTTTTATAGCTATGTTCTTGCCATCGTGGAGTACAGATACATAGGAAGACAAGATCATCATCAGCTTCGTTGACGATATGTTGATTGACGCCTGGTGGGATATATATTAGGTCGCTGGGTTTGACGACGATAGTTTTATCGCCGATATATGCCGTGCCGTGACCTTGGAGAATGTAATAGATCTCTACGGTCCCATCTAGGAAATGTACTTCTGTAGTCTCACCAGGCTCGACTCTAGCTTGACTTATAGAGATATCTGGGTGAGATCCTCGATTGAGTATTTCGACAATATGGCAACCTTCGTCGATATAAAATTCGGATTCAGTATCGGTAGGATAATAGAATTGAGAATCTTTCATAGGCTAACTGTCAATAAGTCTATCGGCATATATAGTAATTGATAATGGATTTAACTAAGATAGTGCGGCTTAAAATGTAGCTTTGTAAGCGCATCCAAGTTAAATTACTCAATGACTTTATTGATATTATTTTTTTTGCTTTCCATAGCCTTTAGCTTTTTATGCTCTATATGGGAGGCTGTATTGCTCAGTATTACGCCATCGTACATATCTGGAAAAATTCAGGAAGGTTCGTCCGTCGGCAAGGATCTTAAGGAGTTTAAAGATGATATAGATCGGCCTCTCTCTGCGATACTTACACTTAATACGATAGCACATACCGTCGGTGCAATCGGAGTAGGAGCTACAGCAGGAAATTTATTTGGAGAGAATAAAGTGGAGTTGTTCGGAGGCTTTTCCATTTCTGCAGAGTCCTTAATAGCCGTCTTTATGACTTTGGCAATATTGATCTTATCTGAGAT
>CAZJTO010000238.1:0-4485 GCA_964548935.1 uncultured Saprospiraceae bacterium | reverse complement strand
AATATTAGAGATAGAGAGCTCTGGCAAGAAAACAATGGTATATTCTCTACTATACCGTATAGAGAATAGAAGAATAATCACATAAAAAAGTAACGAGGAAGTAGGCTTAGTCTGCTTCCTCTTTGTGTTCTACGACCGTGTCAAGAGAGTTAGAACTTACTTCATCATGCAGTTTTCTATTGGCGGCGATATCGATCGCTTTATATATTGCGTGACGCATTGATGAGGGATCTGCTATGTTCTTGCCAGCAATCTCATAGGCGGTCCCATGGTCTGGCGATGTTCTGATTAGATCCAGTCCGGCAGTAAAGTTTACACCGGTTCCAAAAGACAAAGTCTTGAAAGGTATAAGGCCTTGATCATGGTACATCGCAAGTATAGCGTCAAACTTTTTGTAAGAACCATTGCCAAAGAATCCATCGGCTGGAAAAGGACCAGCAGCCATAATTCCGTTTTCTTTGGCAGCAAGTATAGCTGGAGCAATATCCGTTTCTTCAGTTGTGCCGATCTCACCAGAATCTCCAGCATGAGGATTTAATCCTAGTACTGCAATCATCGGACGCTCTATTCCAAAATCTACCTTCAATGTCTGATCAAGGATTTCAAGCTTATCGAGTATGACATCTGCAGTAATTTCTTCCGCGACTTCTTCAAGAGGAATATGGGCTGTAACTAATCCTACTGTAAGTTGATCTGAAGTCAAGAGCATAAGACTCATGTCCCCACCGGCAAAATCAGTGATATACTCAGTATGACCGAGATATGGGAAATCTGCCATTTTCATTGCCGCTTTGTTGATTGGCGCGGTAACCAATGCATCAATTTTCTTATCCTTAAGATCGTTGAGTGCTCTGTCAAGAGCGATATATGCGCTCTGTCCAGACACCTTTGTGGCCTCTCCGATATTAATATCTACAGCTTCTTGCCAGGCAGTGATCACGTTGATCTTACCGGCTTTAGCATCAGCAGCCTGTTGTACATTGACATAGTTGAAACGGTTGTCTTGAACGATGTTTTTATGATATCCAATAGACTTAGAGGAGCCATAGATAACCGGAGTGATTCGTTTGAGGAGGTTTTCTTCACATAGGGTTTTAATGATGATCTCTGGTCCGATCCCGTTGATGTCTCCTATTGTTATGCCGATTTTTATGCTCATGTATAGTTGCTATTGGACACGAAGATAAACATTTGACTCGCTCACGAATTCTTGCATTCCATAATCTTTCAATACATTACAGCTCTTACGATAAGCCATTGCACCTTTTTTGAGAGCAAAGAAATCATACGGACAAAACTTTCTTATTAATCAGGGTATCATTGATAAAATCATTCACTCATTTGTGACTCATAACACTTGTGAAAATGTTTTAGAAATTGGCCCGGGCAAAGGGGCGCTTACACAACTTCTTGCTCGAGAAAAGCATCTTAAGCTAAAAGCCGTAGAAGCGGACCGAGACATGGTAGACTATCTGATGCGCAATGACATTCTCGAAGAGCCTCAAATTATAAACGATGATTTTTTGAAGCTACCACTTGACAGGGTGTTTGATCACAAGGAGTTTTCCGTCATCGGCAACTTTCCTTACAATATCTCTTCGCAGATCTTGTTTAGGATCAAGAAGTATGTTGATCTAGTCCCTCTTATGGTAGGTATGTTTCAAAAGGAAGTGGCAGAAAGAATTGTATCCAAAGAGGGATCAAAGGCTTATGGGATTTTGAGCGTGTTAATTCAAGCGCATTACGAAACCAAACTCCTATTTAATGTGAGTCCGGGATCATTTAGACCTATACCTAAGGTGACTTCATCGGTAATCATGCTACGAAGAAAAGAAGACTTCATTTTGCCATGTGATGAAAAGGTGTTTACCAATGTTGTAAAACTATCTTTCAACCAGAGACGTAAAATGTTGCGTAATTCTTTGAAGTCAGTTGTGACAGAGACTGATATTTTCAGTCATGAGTATATGACACGCCGTCCAGAGCAAATGAATTTAGAAGACTATTATACTTTAGCAACAATAATCGAAAAGCAGGAAAAATGAGTTTAGAGCAGAGAATCATGCCGGATTTAAAAGCAGCCATGAAATCTAAAGATCAGGCAGCCTTACGAAGTATCAGAGCGATTAAAGCAGCCATATTATTGACAAAAACTGATGGTTCCGGCAAGGAGCTTAATGAAGCAGGTGAGATCAAGCTCTTGCAAAAATTAGTAAAGCAACGGCAGGACTCATTGGACATATTTACCAAGCAGGGACGAGCAGACCTCGCCGAGGTAGAGCAACAGGAGATAGAGGTTATCAGCAGATATCTGCCGCAGCAACTTTCGGCAGACGAGTTGAGGCCGATTATATCAGAAATAATTAGTAAAACAGGAGCCTCTGGAATGAAAGACATGGGCAAAGTGATGGGTATGGCAAGTGCTCAATTAGCTGGTCAAGCCGATGGCAAGACGGTCTCAGGTATTGTTAAAGAACTCCTTAATAATTAATCATATGTTACGCATTCCATTTTTTGCACTGTTAGTTGCGGTCATATTTTATACCGCATGTAAATCCACTCAGAGCTCAGTAGCTGAGGCAGGTCCTGTCGAAGAAGAACTGGTGGTTATACCAGAAGAAGACATCATAGAGGAGCGGGTGCTTGATGAGCTACAGATTACAGCGCCGAGGAGTTATACCCTGCCTAAGTACAATCCTACAGCTAAGCGAGAGTTTGATCTGAAGCATACCAGTTTAGACTTGAGGTTTGATTGGACTAATGAGCACGTAATCGGACGAGCAGACTTAACCTTGCGCCCTTACTTTCATCCTAGAGACATTCTCACCCTTGACGCAAAAGGGTTTGAAATCCTAAGTATTACCTCTTTCGCAGGAAAGGAGTTGGAGTATGAGTATGATGGCTTGAAGCTGAGCATAGACTTGACTCGCAGCTATACCCGAGATGAGGATGTTAGAGTGACAATAGATTACGTGGCGAAGCCCTCCGAAGGGCCAACAGGCGGAAGTGCTGCGATTACTTCAGACAAGGGGTTGTTCTTTATTAACCCCAGAGGAGAAGAAGCGGACAAGCCACAGCAGATATGGACTCAGGGAGAGACAGAACATAACTCTAACTGGTTTCCAACGATAGACAAGCCTAACGAAAACACAACACAGGAAATCAAGGTGACCGTACAAGATAAGTATCAAACCTTATCAAATGGATTGCTCGTCAATTCGACCAAGCATCCTGATGGCAAGCGTACGGACCATTGGCGTATGGAAGACCCACATGCACCATATCTATTTATGTTAGCCATAGGAGAGTTCGCTGTAGTCAAGGACCGATGGAATGATATAGAGCTCAGCTATATGGTTGAGAAAGAATATGAGCCATACGCAAAAGATATC
This sequence comes from uncultured Saprospiraceae bacterium, assembly GCA_964548935.1. Lineage (GTDB taxonomy): Bacteria > Bacteroidota > Bacteroidia > Chitinophagales > Saprospiraceae > GYS-P2D. The sequence goes on along the minus strand of CAZJTO010000238.1, from coordinate 1,093 downwards.
TTCGCCCATACTCCCGAGATGATTACTTTCTTCTCAGATATTCTCGATTATCCATATCCCTGGGAGAAGTATAGTCAGGTGATAACCCGAGATTATGTCTCTGGTGCTATGGAGAATACTACGGCAGTCATTTTCGGTGAATTTATTCAGAAAACGTCACGTGAGCTTATCGACAATGACAACGATTATATCGTTGCACATGAGCTGATCCATCATTGGTTTGGAGACTTGGTTACCTGTGAGAGTTGGTCCAACCTTACCCTCAATGAGGGATTTGCCAACTATAGTGAGTACCTCTGGGAAGAGTACAAGTATGGTATTGATGAAGCAGGATTTCTTAGAAAAAATGAGAAAGAAGGTTATCTCAATTCTACTTTTCAATCGGGGGTTCATCCATTGATACACTATGGATATAATGACAAAGAAGAGATGTTTGATGGACATTCCTATAATAAGGGTGGCCTTGTGGTTCATATGTTGAGGAATTATCTTGGGGATGAGGCATTCTATGCTTCACTCAATAAGTACTTGACAGACAATGCCTATACCGCTGTCGAAGCACACGAACTGAGAGTGGCATTTGAAGACGTATCCGGAGAAGACCTCAATTGGTTTTTTGACCAGTGGTTTTTTGAGGCAGGACATCCTAATCTTGGGATAACTAAAGAGTATGATGCTGCTGCAGGAGAGTTAGTCATTGATGTCGTACAGACTCAAGACCCTGAGACCAGTGCAGCCATCTTTCAATTACCTGTTACGATTAGTGTATTTGATATGGCGGGGGTAGAATCGAGATTTGACGTATGGATAGACCAACGAGAACAGACGATCCGCTTGCCGTATACTACCGAACCAGGATTGGTGATATTTGATAGAGATGACCTATTACTCTTTACTAAGGATGAAGAGAAAACACCTGAAGAGTTTAAGAGACAGTACCAGTGGTCGGAGACGTTTATCCATAGATATGAGGCCATTGAAAAATTAGCAGGAAACAGTGATGCTCAAGAGATTCTCACGATGGCACTCGACGATCCGCAGCACTCGATAAGATCTTTGGCATTAGCATCACTTGAACTCGGAGATGATGTCA
>CAZJTO010000237.1:0-4496 GCA_964548935.1 uncultured Saprospiraceae bacterium | reverse complement strand
AAGCGGCAGTATATGGTGCTGTACAGAAGATTGCCGCTCTTTTAGGGTTGTTTACAACCGCCTTTAATTATGCTGCAGAGCCGTTTTTCTTCCGTAATTCTGATAGAAGCGATGCTCGCGATCTATATGGTCAGATTGCACTCTATTTCGTAATCGCAGCGGGCATCACCAGTGTGACTATCTATGGCTTGCTGGATATTTTTCAACTCTTCATCGGAGCGCAGTTTCGAGAAAACCTATACTTGATTCCTATCCTGTTGATGTCATACATGTTCTTAGGGCTCTATTATAATGTGTCTATATGGTATAAGCTCGCCGATAAAACTATCTATGGGGCTATAATCTCGACGGTCGGTACAGTTATAACCCTTGCGGGAAGTATTGCATTCCTCCCGATCTTCGGTGTAACCACATCGGCATGGGTTTCGCTGCTCTGCTATTTAACCATGGTGCTATTAGCATGGACTATTGGCAAAAAGAAATATCCTATTAACTATCCTGTAGGCAGAATCTCCGCTTACCTCATCGCGACAGCACTGATCTTAATCCTCTGCTGGATCGTCCAGACTATGACCCAGGCACCCTTGCTATATGGAGGTGTAATTCTATTGACTTATTGTGGTGCGATCTGGTGGCTCGAGAAGGATCGACTGATTGCCCTAATCAATAAGGCAGTATAGTTCTTGATTAATAAAAATATGTGCTTAGGTGGTCTATAATCCGCACTCTATTTTTGAGACCATAGAATATCAATGCAACAATGAGAATGATGACGAAGGCTCTAATATTTTTGAATGCGCTCCTATTCTTCTCGCGAGCAGTTTTAAATTTTTTTCTACCAGTATAGGACATAGGATCACTTTAGATTTAATAGATGCCCCATCGAATCAGCCTTTGTCTTCAAGTAGAATCTGTTGACACGATTGGGTTTGATCTCGAGAGGTAATCGATCGACTACCTCAATGCCACTGTCGTCGAGTTTGTTAATCTTATCAGGATTGTTTGTCAGCAACTTTATCTTGGATATATCAAAACTCCTCAATATATCTGCTGCTATAGTGTAGTTGCGATAATCCGCCTCAAACCCCAAAGCTTCGTTGGCCTCTATAGTGTCCATACCTTGCTCTTGATGACGATAGGCTTTAATCTTATTGATAATTCCGATACCTCTGCCTTCTTGACGGAGATAAATTAATATTCCTTTCTGTTCATGAATCACCTTCATGCTTTGTAGCAATTGTTCGCCACAATCACACTTCTGACTATGAAATATATCGCCCGTTAAGCATTCGCTGTGAACTCGGGTGACAACAGCTTGACTAGTGTCCAGATCGGGATGCCTCAGCGAGAGGTGCGGCATTGGGTCACCATCTTTGTCCGCAAATGCTGATAGGATCAACTCTCCCCACTCTGTAGGAAGTAAAGTCTCGGCTTGATTTATGATCCTTGTGTTCTCATTTGGTTCCATCATCTAATAGTCTGTAATACGCTCCCAGTAATTTTGGTTCTCGTTTTCATCAATTAATTGAAGATAGTTTTCATAGCGCAGGGTGCTGATGTCTCCCGATTCAAGTGCCGCTTTAATCGCACATTTAGGTTCATTTCGATGCGTGCAGTCATTAAACTTACAGTCCTTGGAGTGAATAAAAAGTTCTCTGAAGTTATGTGCGATATCCATTACCTCAAGGTGATTAAATGCCAAACTTTTGATTCCTGGAGTATCGATGAGTTCTGTACCTACCTCGAGGTCATACATCTCCGCAAATGTCGTAGTATGCTGTCCCTTGCCGCTGTAGTCCGATAGGTCTTGGGTGCGCAAGTCTAGATTGGGTGCAAGGGTATTAATCAATGAAGACTTTCCTACACCAGACTGCCCAGCACATAGTGTTCTCTTACCAGATAAGCTGGCTTGCAACTCGCTAATGCCCTCACCGTTGATAGTACTAGTAGCGATAATCTGATACCCTATAGTCGTATAGATTTCACTCAGATAGTCGTAGATCATACGGTCTTCTTCTCCCCAAAGGTCAGCTTTGTTAAATACGACAATGACAGGTATATTGTAGGGTTCCGTCATCAACAAAAATCGATCTATGAATCCCTGTTTCAGCTTAGGTTCAATGATCGTAATGACCAACAAGGCCTGGTCGATATTGGCAGCAAGCAGGTGCATGAAGTGCTTCTTGCGAGGCGACTGCCGGACCACATAATTCTCTCTATTCTCGATCTTTTGGATGATCGCATATTCCCCTTCGATTGTAAATTGTACTTCATCTCCAACTCCAACAGGGTTCGTTAGTTTATAGCCATCAAGCTTGAACTTACCTCGGATCAAGCCCAGATGTGCGGTGCCGTCTTGATGATCCTTAATGATATAATGCTTTCCTGTTGACTTAGTGATCGTACCCACTCTCATGAGCTAGATTGTTGTGTCACAGCAGACCTACTTAGATTGATGCTTGCTAACTTCTCAGACAGTTGTATTAATAGCAGTGGATCCTGTTCTAGGGCGTTTCCGATTACGATCATATCTGGGGTTCCCGCCGCTACATCCTCTAACTTGTCTGTACTATCTATCCCCCCACCAACGACGAGCGGAATGTTAATTGAAGATTTTACTCGAGAGATAAGTGTCGAATTCACACTATTAGAGGCGCCACTACCTGCCTCCAGATACACACAGCTCATGCCGATCATCTCGGCAGCAAGGGCAGTATTTACTATGGCCTCGACATTCATAACGTCCATAGGTATGGATGAAGTCATGAGACTGGTACTGCTGGGCTGACCTCCATCGATTAGAACATATCCAGCACTACTAACAGGTAAGGCAAGAGCCTTAATCTGTTGTGCGTGGTTGATATGCTCTCCGATCATGTAGTAGAATGAGTCGCCAGAAATGATACTTGGCAGCAATATCATATCTGCCTCGGCAGATAACTGATTAACATGACCTGGAAAAAGAACAATCGGTTGCGAACAAGTCAATCGTAGACGATTAAGCAAGGACCTCATGTCCATTTTCGCTCTTGTGCTGCCCCCAACAAGTATCACATCTGCATGACCACTTGCAATAACCTCTATCAATACCGCTAGCGATTGTAGATCTTGCTTCTCTGGGTCTATTAGGACGGCAAGGCTAGACTGGTTTGGAGCTATTATGTCGGCTATACTCATTTTTATCAAAGTTAGCCATTTTAAACTGCCAGCAAGAGATCAGAAAGTAAAAGAGGAGATCCAATATGATTGAATCTCCTCCATTCTAATTATGACTCTTAGAGAATTGGATCTGAGTTAGATAGACACATTTCTATAAAAGACCTCTCCAAGTATAGAGACTTGGATCACATAATCTCCTTTGTCAGCACGACTGAAGTCAATAATCTCATTTATTGACGGTTCATCGACATAGGTTTTTGAAAAGAATTCTTCTCCTTTTTTAGTCACAGACAATTCTACTTCTTTGTTTCGTGACAATAGATTCAGATGTATTCTATCCCCTGGCTCCCTTACAATAGTGGGCTTATAAATCGGTTTAGACTTCTCGATTGACACGATTTCGGCATTTGACAACTCCAAAAAGATCTTGTCGATACTCATCTCATCCTCTATAATCATAGTATAGTCGCCCTTTTGTAAACTGCTCAAATCGTAGTTTTTGACCTTCTTATCAAGTGAGCTAATCTCACTACTATAAACTACCCTACCTTGATCATCAACTAGCCTACAATTTGCTTGATCTCCGTACATATGGGTAAGGTCTACAATTACCTTCTTTCCATAGGATGTCACCTCAACATTAGCATAAAGACTCGTGCTGAACGAGCAGCACATAGCATAACAACAAAAGAGAGCAGATAGAATAGCATTGTTCTTCAGGTTAAAAAGTACCTTATTCATAATAACGATTTTAAAAATGACGAATTAATTTTTAGCGGCAGATAGTCTGTGCTTATACGATCAAATCAGTCCTATTACATGGTCTGAGCTGTCGTGCCTAGTAATAGGGAACAACTCAGGAGTGAACAGGATCAATTCCTCAACAAAAATGAGTCGACTAATCAATCTTTTCGCTCAATATTCTGACTCATTTGTGATGGTCACGGCTACTTGTTATTGGTGAATCAGATACACGCCTATACTCCAGAAGTCAATAAATACGGGACATTCAAACAAATACTGCTTCAATAAGACGAGAATCCAAATGGTGAAATAATGTGACGAGCAATCACAAAAAGAGTAAGGCTCAAAGAAAAAAAGACCGACATTACTGCCGATCTCCTATTCATATTAAATTGGTTTTCACAACGGGGTTAGTTGTGGATTGTTTCACTTATAAGACAGCCTTTTCTTGGGTGCCCCCTACGTCGAAAAATAAAAAAAGAGCTTATCTCGCGATAAACTCTTAAAGTAAGTTAGTTCCTCGTCTGTTTGATCCGTATATACTTTCGCAATCCGGTTGAATTCAAACGTTCGAATCTGCTTATTAGGACGAG
>CAZJTO010000236.1:0-4498 GCA_964548935.1 uncultured Saprospiraceae bacterium | reverse complement strand
CTGCACACAATACTTGTAAGGCCTCATTTTTCGCACCTTGTGGTACGATGGAACCCTTTAGTTTGGCCCCTCCTCTTACTCTAAATGAATCTTGCTGCATCTGTATCCATTTGAAAATAATAGATATATGTCGATGCTAATATCGGCGTCTATTGCTCTTATTACTGCCTCGGCGTCTACTATTATTGCTATGCTTGTTGTTTCTACTACCCCCTTTGCGACGTCTGTGGTTGTTATTGCTTGACGTATTTGTTCGAGTATATTTTACAGCAGATACATCGATCACTTCATCATCTCCTAATTCTAGAGCTCCTTCCGACAATTTTTTAAGGTCTCCTTTAATGATTTCGTCATTTACATAGTGATCTCTATTCCAAGTTCTATATGCCAACTTCATATAAGAAGCGATAATCATGGTAAACTCGGCTTTCTTTTCCACGTCAGTAAGCTCTTTAGCCTTTTCAATGAGCTTCTTTACGTTGCTGCCATAGTGCCTAAACCCCTTAGTTCCTTTATCATATGCAATCTGACTTGGCTGATATTCACTAGATTCTGGATTGGGAACCACACCACTTGGCGGGATTACGTCAATCTTATAATCAGAAATTCTAAAGAGATGTCTCCATAACTTTTCTATATGATCTTCCTCATTTCTCGAGATGGGGTTCATCTGATTCATGAGTTCGATAATTGCCTCAGTAAAGGACTGTCTTTTTTCTTTGTCTTCAATTTTTAAAGCGTAGTTGATAAGATTCTGGACATTGCGACCATACTGGGCAATTATTAAACCTTCCTTTTGGGAGTTATACTCCATCCCGTGATTTATCATTATTCTACTGTTACTGATTTTGCTAAATTTCTCGGCTGATCAACATTGCATCCTCTCATAACTGCAATGTAATAGGCTAAAAGCTGGAGAGGAACGACCGACAAGATAGGAGTTAAACACTCATCTGTATCTGGTATGGCTATCCAATAGTCCGCTAAGTTACGGATGATTTCATCATTTTCATTAATTATTGCAATAACTACTCCTTTACGTGCCTTGACCTCCTCAATATTGCTGATGATTTTTTCATACGCGCTCACGTTTGTGGCGATTACGATTACCGGCATATACATGTCTATCAGCGCAATAGGGCCATGCTTCATTTCGGCAGCTGGATATCCCTCCGCATGAATGTAGGAGATCTCCTTCAGCTTTAACGCGCCTTCTAATGCTACTGGGAAATTATATCCCCGTCCCAGATATAGGGCGTTGTTGGCACTCTTGATTTCAAGGGCGATATTTTTGATTTTTTCTGCCGCTTTAAGGATCTGTTCTACCTGATTTGGCAATTTCTGAAGACCATTAACAATGGATAGATATTTATCATCTTTTAAAGTGCCTCGTTCTCTGCCGAGCTGTGCGGCCATCAATGTCAACACGACGAGTTGACCGGTAAAGGCTTTAGTCGATGCAACTCCGATCTCGGGCCCTCCATGAATATATGACCCTGTGTCCGTCTCACGAGCAATACTCGACCCGACCACATTGACAACCCCATAAGTCATCGCTCCCAAAGACTTTGACAGTTGTAAGGCCGCCAAGGTATCTGCCGTCTCTCCAGACTGCGACACGAAAATTACAAGATCATTCTTGTCAATAATTGGGTTGCGATATCTGAACTCAGAGGCGTACTCTACCTCAGTAGGAAGCCTAGCCAACTCTTCAAATAAATACTCAGCAATAAGTGCTGTATGCCATGAGGTCCCACATGCCGTTAAAATTAGCCTCTTGATATTCTTTATTCTATCCAAATGATCAGTCAGTCCACCTACTCTGATCGTGCCCGACTCTACATTGAGTCGCCCGCGCATACTATCAGCGATAGTCTTGGGTTGCTGAAAAATCTCTTTCAGCATAAAATGGTCGTATCCTCCTTTCTCGAGCTCTTCTATCTTTAGATCCAACTTGGTGATAACAGGCTTCGCTTCTGAGTCGTCTAAGTTTGAGATTTTATAGCTGCCATTATCATATACTTCAACGATCTGCTCGTCTTCTAAAAAGATATATTGATCTGTATATTGAATAATGGGAGAGGCATCCGAGGCTAAGTACAAGTCTCCATCGCCAATGCCCAGAGCTAATGGGCTTGATTTTCTTGCTCCGATGAGCATCGAAGGATTATTGACATCCATGATGACCAGCGCATATGCGCCTACTACTTTTTTCAATGCCTCTTTGACTGCATTGGTAAAACTCAGGACCCTTGAGTCTCTTAGTTCTTGAATCAGATGAGATAAGACCTCTGTATCTGTATCGCTCTTGAATTCGTATCCGAGATCAACAAGGGCGTCTTTTAGCTCCTGATAATTTTCTATGATTCCATTATGTACTAGCGCTATTGATCCATCTGCTGACAAATGTGGGTGCGCATTTACATCATTTGGCACTCCATGTGTAGCCCATCTCGTATGTCCGATTCCAATGGTATTTTCAGCAGAGTTTTCAAGGCTTGATTCAAGAATGGAAACCTTCCCTTTCTTTTTAGTAATTGCAATCTTGCTCCTATCAAAAATTGCTACACCGGCACTATCGTATCCCCGGTATTCTAATCTCTTTAAACCATCTATTAAGATTGGTAGTACGTCTTTACTACCATTATAGGCGATTATGCCACACATGTATACAATTAAAGTCTAGTAAAGGTTAAGTTTAACTTCATTGGAGAAGTATCATGATCTGGCCCATATACAATCGTTCTTGATGGGTCTTCCGCTTTGTTAAAAACAGAAATAAAAATAGTAGTAGTGTTTATTCCATCAAGGACTCCTTTTGCATGAGCCGTAAAGTTAAAACTATAGGTGCTTTCAGTACCAGTGGTGTTAAGTACGCCGTCAAATAAAATTTCTCTCCCTATTAGTAATTCGGAAATGACCAAATCTTCAATTTCTATTAATCTACCATTGTTATCCAATCTGTAAAGCCCTAAAGATAGGCTGGGTGGAAAATTAGGATTATCCGTATCTTCAGTAGCAAGTGTAATCTCCAGCTCTGCATGATTTAGTAAAATATTATCATTTATACTTAGCATATCAGAGATATCGACTTCAATATCCACACCATTTAATCCTTGAATATAGAGCGGGTCATTACCCGCAACTGGGACGTCTAAGGCTTCGGTAACAGCCGTGCCAGTATAATCGTGATCGAACACTATTGGACGATCAAACCCTAATGGATAATTATATACTCGGCTAATGTTAAGGGTGTCTGTATAATAGAGAGAGTAAAAACTCTGTAGTGCGTTAAAGGATACATCGAACGATAACATAGCAGACTGATCAGTACTTGCTCTTAAGAAAAACCCATTAAATATGGAGATTAAATCCTCTGAGGCAGGGGCTTCATCACCATCTATTGATAGTACTTCACTATTGAAATTGTTATTGAGAGGAATCCTAATCACATTTGAAAACTCTAAAGTATCATTTAACAATGGATCAAAAAATCGAAATGTTCGTCCCTCCGAAGCACTATAGTTTTCCAAAACACCTAAAGGCTCTTCACCCACTTCAAAAACAGCATCACTAGTAATCGTGTCCAAACTTGAGATATCTTCTAAGAGTCTAAAAAGTTCAAAATTTAAGTCACTCTCTAAATCACCAGCAAAAAAGGTGGAATCCAATTGTAACATTAAGATGCCAGAGTCTAACCTAGCTCCCTCAAAATTAGGAATGAGATTTTGGAAATATCCCATCTGGAAATAAAATGCTGAACTGGTCCTGCCGAATACAGGATCATTAAACTCTCCGACTAAGTGCCGTTGTATAAAATTATTCTGAGTCGTATAAGTTATGGTAGGCTCAGAAATTACGGTTGAGGCTGAAAGGTTGAAGTCATCTTCAAAAACTACCTCCAAGTCCTCATCACTTAACAAGCCAGAACCAACTGGAGTAGCGACACTGCATGCTCCGATAAATAGTGATGTCAATATTAATGCAGCAATGTAATAAACGTATATTCTCAATTATGCTTCGCTTTCTTCTTCGTCTAATAAAGATTTGTAAAAGTCTAAGTACTGCGCTAAATAATCATCAGAATCTAAAACTAGGTTAGGCGCTTCTGATGCATCGATTAACGACTTTAAAGACTCGTCTAAATCAACTTGTCCAGATACTAACGCATCAGCATATTTAATCGCACCCTCATGAAGTATAATTTTATCACCTTGCTGGTAAGACGACAAATCTTCATTCTCAAGATTGTTAATCGTAGCCTTATCAAAAAAGCCCTGATCAAATGTGTGCGCTAATGAACCATTGTAGGCACTATAGATCAATTTAGCCTTTTCGAAAATAGGATCGTTGCGATATATTTTATCAAGATATAGCGGTACTAAACTAGTCATCCATCCGTGACAGTGGATGATATCGGGCGCCCAGCCAAATTTCTTAACAGTTTCCATAACTCCCTTACAGAAGAACACCATTCGATCCGCATTGTCGTCAAAAG
>CAZJTO010000235.1:0-4507 GCA_964548935.1 uncultured Saprospiraceae bacterium | reverse complement strand
CAGATGATGTTGAAATACCTTTTGAGATCATTGGTATTGACGACGACCAATTTGGTCCTGGTGACTATGTATTATTTTATCTTGATATTGATCAGTTAGCAGACAGTCCATATGATACAGGTAGTTTTGTATATCTCATCACAGATGTTGGCGGCCGGACAACTGTAGGCTCGGCAGATTATACAGAGCCGTCAGATATTCAACCCAGTTTTAATCATACTCATACCATCAGATATAACGAGTCGACCTTTAATCTCCTACATGAAGACCCTGTGAACTCTGGGTCGGGACAGGTGTGGGTCGCCAGAGAAATAACTAATAATGGCTCTACCGAGCTCACTCGACTTTTACCTACTTCGATAGAAAACTCAACCATACTTAGTGCAGAAGTGACAGCTGTTGTAAGAAGTGATGCACCGGAGATGATGACTTTTGCCATTGGCGACATGGAAGTTCAACGAGGTATCTCATCGGTTGACATTGGTGATGTCGAGGATGATTTTGGGCGACGGGTTAGCTTGAGCTTTGATAGCGATCAGTTAAATGCTCTTGACCAGAGCAACACCCAAAATATTTCCGTTGAGTATATGAAAAACTCAAGTCAGGCACAGGCATGGATAGATGAAGTAAGCTTAGAATTGAGTAGCCCATTAGATTTTGATGGTGCGTTACAAACCTTTGAGGTGTTTGATGATGGCAATGTTGGGTTTATCACAACGGATTTCACCCCCTCGGTATGGTCTATTTCTGGCGATGGCGTTAACAATATCAACTACCAGCGTGATGGAGATTTCATATTATTCAATATTGATCCATCGGACAGATATGTAGTATTTGACTCTTCTCAAGACCTCTTAGTGCCTAGTTCTGTTATCGCTATACCCGAGCAAAATCTTAAAAGCTTGCCTGTCCCGGACTTGCTCATCGTCTACCACAGTGATTTTGAAGAGCAAGCTATGAGGCTGGAGCAACATCGGAGAAATTTCAGTCTATTTGATGTACTGACCATAGATGCGGAGCTCATCTATGATGAGTTTAGCTCTGGCCGTAAGTCCCCTGAGGCAATAAGAGCATTTGCTCAGCACCTTTATGAACAGGATCCTAAGTTTAAGTTTCTATTATTATTTGGAGATGGTTCGTTCGATTTTCAACACATCTATAGCGATCTGCCCGACCAAAACTTTGTACCTACTTATGAGACATTTGAGTCCTTGGATCCCTTAGCGGCCTTTCCATCGGATGACTTTTTTGCGCTACTAGATGACGACAATCCCGGTAGTCTTCGTGGAGACTTAGATATCGCTGTCGGTAGACTTCCGGTAAGAACCGCTGACGAGGCCGAGGGTATCGTGAGCAAAATTATCAACTACGAGACTAATCCTCAGACGCTTGGAGATTGGCGAAATCAGATTGGATTTTTCGCTGATGACGAGGATTTCAACCTTCATATTAATGACGCCGACGAAATAGCAGAAGATACTGAGGACAGACATCCCAATTTCGTTCAGAACAAGATTTATTGGGACGCCTTTAATCAAGTCTCAACACCTGGAGGCAATCGGTATCCCGACGCTAACGAAGAGCTTAATCGAACTGTTGATAATGGATTGCTCGTGATGAATTATCTCGGTCACGGAGGATCATTGGGCTGGTCCCAAGAGCGCGTGCTCAACGTGAGTGATATAAACAACTGGACTAACTTTAATAGGTTGCCACTGATTATTACGGCAACCTGCTCATTTACAGGATTTGACGATGCCAGCATCACCTCAGCTGGAGAGCACTCGATTCTTAATCCTGTTGGTGGCGCTGTAGCGTTGTTTACGACAGTACGGTCAGTGTATGCATCACAAAATTTTAGGTTGACAAGTGCAGTCTATGATAATCTATTTGTACAAGAAAACGGGCAATTTCAGACGATTGGTGAGATTTTGAGAAATTCTAAGAATCAAGTTTCTCTTACTAATATCAATGCCCGAAAATTTCTTTTAATCGGTGATCCGAGCATGACTTTAGCCTACCCTCGCCATCAAGTGATGACGACTCAGATCAATGGCGAGGCTATTGTCACTAATAGCTTGGATACAGTAGGCGCATTGGATAGTGTCAGCATTTCTGGGATGGTGAGCATCGATGGATTAACAGCTGATCAATCTTTTCAGGGTGAAATGGATATCACCATTTATGATAAGTCTAGTACAGTGAGGACTCTCAGAAATGATGATCGAAGTCGGACAAGGGAGTTTGATCTTTTTAGCAATGTAATATTTCAAGGGTCCGTACCGATCGAATCTGGACAGTTTGATCTTGCCTTTATTGTACCTGTAGACATCAACTTCTCCCCGGGTCAAGCGAAAATAAGTTATTATGCTCGTGGAGAAGACCTAATCGATGCGGGTGGTGTTTATGATAATTTAGTAATAGGAGGCACCTCTGTCAATCCTATTGAAGATGACCAAGGCCCTGAAATCCAAGCATGGATAAACGCCAGAAGTTTCAGAAACGGCGATATAGTTAATAGTGATCCATTTTTGATCGTTAATCTGACGGACGAGTCAGGTATTAACCTTAGCCAAGTCGCAATCGGACATGAGATTACCGCAATCGTAGATGGCGACACACAGAATACAATTATTCTCAATGAGCTTTTTACCCGTAGCTCATCGATAGGTGGCATGGCAACAATTCAACTGGATGGCCTTGAACCAGGGCCACATAGCGTGGAGATTAGAGCATTTGACATAGCCAATAATCTTAGCACCCTAGAGATTTCATTTATGGTAGATGAAGATCAGGATGGAGACATCTTATCATTTGATATCAGCCCCAATCCTACAGATGCGGATATCCGATTTTCACTTGTACACGACATCGACAATGTTCGCTCTGTGCGTTTTGAGATGTATGATATCCAAGGACGCCTGATACAGCAAATTGAGGCCCCAGGGCCATTTGCTAGTAACTTTATCAATTTCACGAACGCTCCTCGTGCAGATGTGTCTGCATTAAGCAGTGGTTCTTATATTTGTAGGGCAGTAATAGAGAGTTCTGACGGAGAGATCTTAAGAAGTGCTTTCAAAAAGTTACTGCTCTTAAAATAATTATAACATTAAGACAGTTCATGTCTATGTTACTAAATACCGTTTAGGATGACTTTCAATAAACTTTTGTTGCCTTTAATTGTGGTGATCATTCCTTTTCTTGTCCAAGCCCAAGCCTGGAATCCAGAACGGAGATGTGTTGAAGATGTTAACTTTAATTGCATCCCGAATCCAGTAAATACCGCTCTACCATTTCTTAGTATTATCCCAGATGCTAGAGGGGGAGCCTTAGGCGATGCAGGTATTGCCACGTCACCGGATGCCTCATCGATATTTTATAATCCTTCTAAGCTGGCATTCGTTGAAAATGATGCCGAAGTTACAGCTACTTATACACCCTGGCTTCAAAACTTAGGGCTAACCGATGTATATGTTGCCTATGTCTCAGGATATAAAAAGATAGATGATGTATCTGCCTTTGGATTCAATTTCGGATTCTTCAGTTTAGGACAGATAAGCTTTACGGATATAAATGGTAACGGCACGGGCACAGGAATGCCGCGAGAATTTACAGCAGGTTTATCCTATGGAAGAAAGCTTAGCGAGAATTTTTCTGTTGGTATAGGCGGTAAGTTTTTCTTATCTAACCTTGCTAATGGTCAGAGTGTCGGTGGCTTGCCGATTTCTTCAGCTACCGGATTTGCAGCAGATATCTCTGCGACGTATAATTCAAATCCTGATTTAGGTGATAGTTATGGAAATAATTTTACAGCGGCATTTGCAATTTCGAATTTGGGCTCAAGAATTACTTATACCAACAATCCTAATGGTGAGCGTGAAGCTATTCCAACTAACTTTGGCTTAGGATTTGGATATAAAATCAACTTGGATGAGTATAACTCGGTGACCTTTGTCGCGGATTTCAATAAGTTATTAGTTCCTACACCGATTCCTAATCTCGAGCCGTTTATATCAGATGGCACGTTTGATGGTGATGGCAATGATATACCAGACCATAGAGAAGGATCTACATTCTCCAATGTGTTAAGTTCATTTACTGATGCACCTGGAGGATTTAGGGAGGAATTACAAGAGTGGTCTACGTCCCTTGGGGTAGAATACTGGTACGATAATCAATTTGCGGTGAGAGCAGGATATTTCAGAGAACATGAGTTAAAGGGAGATCGTAACTTCTTGACTATCGGTGTTGGTCTAAAATACAACGTGTTTGGTTTCGACATTTCATATCTGGCGCCTACTAATATTCAAAGAGGTCCTCTGGATAACACCTTGAGATTCAGCCTTACCTTCGATTTAGGCATTCTCGGGAGTGAAGCGAACAGCTTTTAAACGAAAAACAACAAAAGAAATACAAAAGCGGGTCGGCAGCATAAACTGTCGACCCGCTTTTTTTATACTAAAAAGTGCATCATCATAAGCCGGATTCTGTCCTATAATCAGATTAT
>CAZJTO010000234.1:0-4523 GCA_964548935.1 uncultured Saprospiraceae bacterium | reverse complement strand
CTATTGATAATAACGCAATTATACATTATATCAAAATAGATATGTTTTTCTGATCGCAAGACCAGAAAAACATATCTATATAACTTAATTTGTTTGTAAAGTGCTTAGATACTATATCACAATCATCTTTCTCACCAAAGATCGATCTTGTGTCTTAATATGATAGTAGTGAATACCCTTATTTAGGTTTATTTCACTGGCATCGATGTTGATCTGATGCTTACCCTCATTAAAGAATTCGCTTAGTCTATATTTCATCTGACCATTCAGTCCGAATATCTCTACATCCACAACTTGAGATTGACTAATGCTAAATCCTATAGTCGTATGATTGGTAAATGGATTCGGTTGATTAGGATATACGATTAACTCACTTTGAGATTCAGAAGATAAACGCTTGTTGTATCTCACTGACCGTGCCTGTAGATTTTCGTTGTAAACTTGGTTATATGACTCATCTGTAGATCCTGCATTCACTTCTGATCCAGAAATGGAAAACAATCGCATTCCGGCTCTGATAGATACAGGCTGCACACTATGCCATGAGATAGACAATATATCACCACTTACATTGTAATGTTCTTCACTTATATTGATGGCATCTGAAACAACAACTGGATTTGAAACATTGTCCAATTTTAACTTAATCTGGATTCCATATAATAGTTGATCTTGATCAGACTCTATTGCTGTTTGAATTGTACCAGTTATGTTTTCTTGGACTAAGGTAAGGTCTACCTGTCCGGTCTTATTTCGGATACTACCTATTGCGCTATTAGCCTGAGCAGAACTATTAACGTCTCCGATCTTTACCCCTATAAAATCCTTATCAGTAAGGCTTCCCTCAATGTCATTAACGATACGAGAATCCGCATATAACCATGGACGTAGTTCATCAACAAACTCATAATCCCGGCTGACAAATCTCCATGAATCATTATTAGGAAGCTCATCAGTGACACCTAAGATAAGTCGGCGCAACTGAACCAAATCTATTGATGAGATCGATCCATTGTTATTGATATCACTCGCAATTAACTGATATGGTGTCTCTAAAGGCTGTATGCCTAAGATATGCAATTGGATCAAGATGAGATCAAGTGTAGATACACCGTTAGTGTAATCATCATTCTTAATAGGGCTAATTTCATAATCCGTGCTTCCTATAAGATTATCAAAGGCATACTCGCCTTGTATGTCGGTATTGCTAAATGATACACCTTGGCTCGACATGTTTTTAGCGAACATGTTAACATCCTCTATAGAGATATTGTCCGAAGTAAATATCGCTCCCGATACTGCAAACCCTGCAGAACCATCTGAACTTCCTGTACATATATTGTTCGCCTCTACGAACTGAGGTCCCACGTTTGGTCCTGTTGAACCTAAGAAAGTACCCGCATGTCCGTTGCTAGAAGCATCTAATAGCTGGCCCCCGACTTCATTAAATCCATAGTAAGCCACAAGATTATCTTCTGCTCCAGTAAGGTTATCATTGATCGTACTCAGTATTTCTGCTTGAGTCCTTGCAACGTCCCAGATTCTTACCTCATCCATTCTACCATTATAGAATCCATCATCAGAACTATTAGCTATTCTGAAGCCACTACCTGTGAACACTCTGCTTGCAGCACCTGTCTCAACTAGGAGACCGTTGACATAGATATTTGAGCTATTATTCGATGGACTGTATGTAAAGGCTACATGCGTATAGACATCGGTCACCAACGGATCGTCGGCGACAATCTCTCCGAAAATTGATAATCTACCACTATCAAATCCAATGAATGGGTTGTCATCACCATATTCGAATAAAGTTATGAATCTATCCTCGCCACCTCTAAAAAACAACACGGCCTCGACTGTGAAGTCTTCAGTTATAGAGAGTGACGGCACATCTACGTAATCGTCTACACCATCAAAATCAAGAACTTGACCACAAGGCAATCCTACATTGTCAAACATCGGGATACAACTCGGATTGACAGCATCAAACGCAAATGATGATGTAGTAGTGTTTCCACAAAGGTCTGTCACATTCCAAGTAGCTATATAACTCCCTACTTCTAAGATCTCATTGATCATTCTTCCAGGTGTCTCAGGTATCAAGTCAAAAGTACTTCCTCCTGATACAACTGATACGTTATAGCTGAAGACAAGATCTTGATCCGCAGTGCAATCATCACTAACAATAGGATTGATACTTACGACAGATAGACAAGTGCCTAATCCTGGAGTTTGGTCGAGCATTGCGACTTGAGCATCGAACATTGGAGCTTCAGATTGCTCTACCACAATAGTCTGCACTTGCGTATAACTTGCTGTTGGGTCTTCAGGAAATCTACACCAATCAACCACAGTCCATGTCCTTAAGACATTCACACATCCATTAGATATATTATCAAATACTTCATCCTGTGGCTCCGATACAACTACATCCGAACAAGATGCATCACCACTTATAATATTATCTAACTCAGACTGAAGCGGAGCAAGATCAGCACACGACATTATAGTACGATTAGCAGGAAACGTTATGTCCTCTAAGCTAAAAGGATCAAGGTTGCCAAATGTAATTCGCTGCGTGCATATCACACTGCTGTTGCCCTCGAGATCTAAAGTCCAATCTATATCTATAAACCCTTCACCACATACATCAATATTTTGTGCTGTTATTGTTGGGACTGCACCGAAAGGTGCAATACATTCACTCATAGTAGATACAACTGGTGGTGTCAGAGCTGTTAAATCAAATCCATCAAACAACCTACAATCCTGTACTCCAGGATCAGTAGGACATGTGATGTCAATTACATCGCCATTGAACTGAACTACTGCCTCTGCCCAACATGAACTAGTCATGCCATTACCATCAGTAACCATCAGTTCAACCATGACGATTTGACCAAAGTCTTCGCAGCAGAATTTGACAAAATCTGCAAACTCATTTGATGAGCCGCAAGCTCCATCAGTTCGTCTTACCTGAAAAGATATCTCCGAACACTGATCAAAACTGCCATCATCAAATGAGGCCGCAAATACTCTAGCGTTAAAATTTTCATTTAGCGTCACTACTGTCCGTAAATCACAGACGGCCATAGGTTCATCTCCATCAACGACAGTCACCGTGAACTCTTCATTATCCGTATTCCCACACTCATCTATCACCTCATACATCACTACACTTTGTCCAAGCGGAAAAGTAAAGCTCGTGCTAGGCAAGAATGCTGATAAATTTTCTTCTATTAATTCAAACTGTGCTGAACCAGCTAGCATGACGGACACACTCCATGTCCAAGAACTACACTCAGTAGAATCAATCATAGGTGCATCCAAAATGACATTGGTACTACAATCTGAATTAGTAGCATCGAGATTCATCCCCATTGGGGCCGAAGCAATATCTATGCTTCCGTCCTCCACTTCAATCACCTGATTAAAAATTGCTGGCGGATTAATATTACACCAATCTTGTACCGTCCAAGTCCTAATAATCTTAAATGACGTTCCACATGAAGGAAATTCTTGGTCAGAAAAAGAAATAAGGAAATTGCATAAATTGTCCGATACAAACTCTCCATCAACCAGATCCGCAAGAGCTTGTCCATTAATATTGGGCAACGCCTCATCACCAAAAACATCTACAACATATTCTATAGTTGGATATGGTCGGCCATCTACCTCTGGGAGCGGATCTGTACAATCTATTGCGTTGTTATCCGTAAGATTCAAAGGAGGATCTATATCTGAAGTCGGTATTGTCTCGTAAAATAATGTGAAATCGCAAGTTGTAGCATTGCCTTGGTCATCGATTGCACTAAACGATATATCTCTTACTGAGACGAATGGTCCATCGCACATCTGGCTCAATATATTGCTATTAATAAAGATTGAAAAAACCTCATTATCGCAGTTATCTATCGCTGTAGATTGAACTAAATTTTCGAGGGCTGTGATTAACGACTCCTCATTAGCACCGATATCAGTAGCATCGCATCGCAGTGTATCATTGGGTGGACATATTATCTCAGGCGCAAGTTTATCCTCAATAGTCACAAATGAATGACAAGAGTTAAGCCCTTGCTCAATAAGTACCCTCAGCGTCTGTCCTACAAACTCTCTTGTGACGAGTTGCCCGACTTCTCTATTGTCTTCATCAAACACTGAAATATTTACACCATTACAGGCTCCTATAGATCCTTCTAAGACGATATCAGGAGATATAAATACCTCACAATCTCTGTCTACAGAAATGTTAATCGTATCGTTGCATGCAAAAGTACATCCTTGACCAAACGCTTTATTCGGCATGCTAAATAAAGCAAGTCCGATAGCGAAGATGAATAATCGAAATGAATTTAAAATCATTTGTATTCGTTTTTTGTCATTTTAGACATAGAATACAAAGGGCTGTTTATCAGAGATTTAGGCCTATAATTGTGGAGGGAGGCCTTAGTTATCTTAGTATTTATACGAGCTGATGATCTATGGCAAACTTGATAAGGTTCACCGTATTTCTAACA
>CAZJTO010000233.1:0-4537 GCA_964548935.1 uncultured Saprospiraceae bacterium | reverse complement strand
TGCTGGCGAGGGACACTTGATAATAGTGGGCAGCTCAACTTTGTAAGTATAACTTGTCCCTAATTCTAATTACCTACCACATAATACCCGCAGGTCGTATAAAAATTGCGTAACCACGGAATCATGTTAAAAGGAGGCAAAACCTTTCTGGTAGATAGGTTGAACTTAGTCTTGTAGTTCGGATTAGTCAAGTAGTGAGTCTTTTTTAAAATGTTGAGATCAGCCTGATCTGCACACCGTTCAAATCGCTCAAGACTTATACCGGTATCTACGATCTCGAGTCTCGTCTCTACTCCACGATCGCTTATACCTCCTAATTTCATGAGTCTGACGTACAGGTTTCGAGGAAGTAGATGAATGTATGGCGTTTTGCCTATCCATCCTTTTAGGACTTGTTGATGCCCTCCAAACGGCATTTGCCACGGCGGAAATCCAAAGAAGATGATGCCATCGGGCTTCATAAACGACTTAATATATGACATGAACCGTTCTTGATTAGGGATGTGCTCAATCACGTCACGGAGAAAGATAAGATCAAACTCGCCTAACTCTTCTGGCGAAGTCTTATAGATATCTTGGTTGATAATATTCACGTCATCATATCCAGAATCACTGAGATATTCAACTGCTCGCTCGAGCTGTTGAGTATTAATATCGACTCCAGTAACCTCCATCCCTCTTTCTATGAAAGGGATTAGGTTTCCACCTTCGCCACATCCTACCTCTAATATCCGATCGCCTTCGTTAAGCTTTTTGATCTCTTCAATAAACGGGATGACGTAATCACGTGTGGTGATACTCTGCTCATTGAAATATTGTCGACGATCCTTATGACGACTTTGCATAATTGTTTTTACTAATATGTATCACAATATCTCTAATTTCATCTTTAGAAATGATTTTTAGTCTTATAATTCCAACATATAATCGACTTGCTGAGCTCGAAGAGTTGATACCCTCTATCGAACAACAGAATTTTGAACTCTCATCCATCGAACTGGTCATTGTAGATGACGGCTCTACCGACGGGACAGAAGAGTATATTAAAAACTACAAGGGCCCGCTCGTCATCATCTATGAAAAACAGCAAAATCAAGGCCCTGGGCCAGCCCGCAACAGAGGCATGTCTCTAGCTACTGGTAAGTACTTTATATTTGTCGATTCTGATTGTCTCTTGCCTCCGCAGTATTTTTCTCACCTAGTAGCAGGAATTGAGTCTGAGGATTATCAGGCATTTGGAGGGCCTGATACTTATCATCCTTCTTTTTCGCCATTGCTCAAGGCCATTAATTATTCTATGACATCATTTATAGGAACTGGTGGTACAAGAGGAAGTAAAAAGTCAGTATCCAAATTTTATCCACGGAGCTTTAATATGGGTATATCCCGAACTGTATACGATATAATCGGGGGATTTGGATCAATGCGCCATGGTCAGGACATGGACTACTCCGCCCGCATTTATCAGGCGGGCTTTCAGGTAGGTCTGATTTCCGATGCATTTGTTTATCACAAAAGGCGGACCAGCTTATGGCGATTTTTTAAACAGATTCATAACTGGGGCGTCACTCGGATCAACCTGGCTGGACTTCATCCCAATATGCTCAAGCCGATTCACTTAGCACCAGCTTTCATATTAATTGCAGGGCTATTGATCTTGTTGTCTGCACCCTTTTGGTTATGGGGATTTGCACTGCTTAAATTCGGTCTTTTAGGTTTGGTCGCACTCATGATTTTCATCTCTATTCAATCATTTTTAGAGTATAGGTCTGTACAAGTAGCCCTACTTTCAATCCTTACACTATTCATTCAAGTCTTCGCTTACGCAGTAGGATCACTTAACGGCATCTGGCAGAAATGGATATTGAGAAAACCCATTGCAATCGGTATCACCAAGAACTATTACAAGTAGGAAAATCTATTTCTTTTTCTTCTTTCTCTTCTTAATCACTTTGTTCGTTTTTTTCTCAGTTGGTTTAGCAACCGTCTCAACAGCAAGATCTGAACTGCCAGATAAAGCGGGTTCTACTGGATTGAATCCAAGCCTATTATTCTTGAATTCATAAATCAATAGGCCAAAAATCAAGAACAATAAAATTCCAGAGGACGCCAAAGAAATCTTTTCACCTACATAGAATGATTGAGGTCTGAATCTAAACTCGATTTGGTGATTTCCTGCTGGTATCTCGACTCCACGCAACAGATAATTTACACGATACAATGGCACTTTGGCACCATCGATTGATACCTGCCAACTTTTACCATCAAACCATACCTCCGAGAAGACTGCAAATCCGTCCCCAGAGTTATTAGATTGATATACTATCTTATCGGGGGTGTAGTCAGTTATACTAATAGAACCGCTACTTGAATATTGTTTACTTTCCAATGTTGATCCATTCGGAAAATCTTTCAAACAGATCACCGCTGATTCTACAGTATTGAGCGTCTCAAGGGCAGCGTACTCGTCATCTGGGGTTGCTGCTGTTTCAATATTTTTAATAAACCATGCATTTCCTAAAGCACCTTGATTGATCTGCACACGCTCACTTTGCCCATCTTGTCCTCTCCCTATGAAGTACTTCGTGTTGAGCATATTCAGCACCGGCATGTGATTTTTGGTGATATAGCCCTCAAGCAAATCTTGATATCGACGCAATTTTACTGGATCATATCCACCGATGGTGTTATGATGATAAGAACCTAATGCTGAATTATAAGTGTCGATAGAGAAATCCTGAACTCGATAGGTATGTCGATCTTTTTCAAGGCTTAAGATTTGCTCATCTACCGGTCTCAGTTCATAGTGTGACTCAATCCTTTGCTCAGCGACGTAATCGTCAAAGCTCAAATAGCGATTATTGACTAGTACATTGTCAAATAGCCCAATCAAGACTAAAGCTCCTACCATCATATTGGCTTTGATCTTCTTCAAGGCAAACAAATACATTGTGCCAGCGGAAACAAGCAAAATCATAAAACTTCGGATGCTATCCCTGCTCAGCATACTTCGTCGATCTTGAATAAATATGGACAGATCTATACCCTGCTGCGAGTACCTTGCATCCGAAGGAGTTGTGAAACTAAACATATTAGGAAATACTAATATACCGGCCAAACATATAAGACCTAATGTGCCCAGAGCGATATAAAATGACTTATTGAATTCCGGAGTCCGCCCTTCTTTGACTAACTTATGAATGCCCATGACACCCAGAATTGTCATGAAATATGGGGTCACAGAGAGGATGGATTGTGGTGTCCTAAAACTGTTGTAGTAAGGGAAAGTATCGAAAATAAAGTGATTGAACCACTCAAGATTTTTGCCCATTGAGATCATGTAGGTCAGCACAACTCCTGAAACCAACCACCATTTGAGGTGTCCTTTGACATAGTTTGCTCCCCATAGAAACAGAAAGAAGGCCAATATGCCCACATACATCGGCGACTCTGTAAACGGTAATGCGCCCCAATAAAGAGGCGCCCGTTCGATTCTATGAGATTTAAATGATTCTGATTTAGTCGATACAGGCTCGCCTGATGATCCGCCATTAAATCCGGGGATTACAGTGGCCACTAAGTCAGTCCAATCATTAGACCAAGTCATCGCATAGTCCCAGTCCAATCCACCTTTATTCCCAGAACTCTCTCCTTCTACTTTGGCAACAGCCTTTTTGAGTATTTTCTTCCCTCTCAATGATTGTTCTGAATGAGCTTGTAGACTCCATATGGTCGTTATGCTTGAGCCCAGACTTATCAGTGAACCACTGACTACTACCAGTGCTCCTATGAGTAGATGTTTTATTTGAGTGCGATCTTTATAAACCTGGATGGCCTTGATTACACCATAAATCAAGAAAATCATGAACACGTAATAGGTCATCTGAGGGTGTCTCAAAAACAAGGACATGCTCATGGCAAAAGTGAAAAATATACCCCCAAGTATATATTTCTTGTGTTCAAAAATATGTATCACAGACAGAATGATTAAAGGAGTATAAACCAACACATCTATTTTACTGGTGTGCCCTGCCTTCCATAAGATGAGATTTGTCAATGGGAGCACAGTAAGAATAGACAACAATAATGACATCATGTTGTCAAATTTGAACGCCATCCTACCTAATAAGAAACTAAATAAGAACCCTATAAAGAAAATAGAAACGGGCTTCTCCATACCTAGCCTGACAATCTTGTCAAGATATATCGTCAAATTATTGCTACTTGGAGCCCCATATAAATTTGACATGCCTGAAAATTGGGCAGGATTCCAGATAAATCGGTCATTATGCTCTTTGTTATAATCCCTGAGCGCCTTAACCTTAGATTTAGACTGAATATCATCTCCTCGTTGTAAAGTCTTACCCTGAAATTCTGGAAGAAACAATATAACAGTCAGCAGTAACAGTGCTACAACTGGCCAAACCGTCCGAAGTATAGACTTAACATTCATAATTTATCATTGATTGACCTGACAAGATAATTCAGGTCAGTTGTTATTTCATAATATATCAAAAAAAGACAACATATGTTAGAT
>CAZJTO010000232.1:0-4559 GCA_964548935.1 uncultured Saprospiraceae bacterium | reverse complement strand
ATCACGACGCTGTGCTTTCTGAGAATGCTATGCCTGTAGAGATGGTCAGAGCACTCTTGACCGATCAACCCTTAACTCAAGACTTTAAGAGTGAATGGCGATTTTATCAGCTGAAGTAACGCCTAAAAGAAACTGAACCATATCACCCTATTACACAGAGGCGATGGATGGCATCGAAGCTAAACAATTGATAAAGCGGGAGCAATTTTAGCTGAGATATCTATTTCATTAGATCTGATCGCATTATTGCATGTTTTTATCCATCTACAAACTGGTATTTGAGGTACTTAAAAGTATGTAGGCTTTTATACGTATTTTTATGTTACTGCAATTCTTGTTTACGACGTGTAGACTTATATCAATTTATGAGGAATCTGATATCAACCAATCTTATCTTCCAATGTCTTGGCTTGTTCAGTCAAATCATCATAAGATGCCCACTTGGCGACTTCAATAAGTCTAAAGACCGCGACCTCCACTTAAACGATGTTTCCCAGAACTTGAGAAAGTTAACAGTCACTTCATCTGACTGTGAGAGTCCAGAAAACCTATTATGAACGAAATCACTCAGAACTAGCATGAAGACTATCACAGCAGTTATCATAGATGACGAACCTAAAGCAACTAAACTCTTAAAACTTCTAATTGAGGAAGTAGATCCTAAAATCAAGGTGACAGAAACTTACAATGACCCTTCGCTGGCATTAGAAAGGCTGAAGCCAAGGGATGATCTTCAGCTTATTTTTCTTGATATAGATATGCCTGGCATCAGTGGCTTTGATTTTTTAATAGCCTTAGACAAACCTGATATTAGTGTAATATTTGTTACTGGACATGACCAATATGCTATAGACGCCTTTAAGATAGCCGCAGCTGGATATATTCTAAAACCCATAGATACAGAAGAACTCAGAGAAGTTATCGCGAAAGTTAAAGCACTTATTCGCCTTCAAAAAAATAGATCTGTAAATCTTACTCTTTTAGAAAATATGGCCCAAAACAATATTTCATTAAAAAAGATAGGCATCCCCTCTAATGATGGAATTGACTTTATACAATTGCAAGACATCATTTCACTGGAGGGAACTGACAAATACACCAATATAAATATCTCCGGTCGTCGCTCTATCCTAAGTTCTTACAACATAGGTGAGTTTAGAAAAATTCTTGACGCGTCAATGTTCTTTCAATCACATAGATCACATATTATCAATGTAGATAGGATACATCAATATCAGAAAGATGGCACTATTATAATGGAAGACGGATCCAAGGCTCCTTTGGCCAGAAGAAGAAAGGAGGAGTTCTTAAAGTGGATGATTTTACCCTCCAAATAGGCTATTGGGGCAAAATCATTTTGCAAAGTTGATACTCATTCACGATTAAAATTTTACCGAACATACGATGACTCTAACCACTACTCTCATCACATGATCAAGCTTGATGATGCCACAGGATATTTGTTCAAACAAATAACTGATCATCATGAGATCTTTTTCTAAAAGAGAAATTGAAATTGTAGAACTTATTTCTGTAGGCCTAAGCGCCAAAGAAATATCCGCTACCCTTTTCTTATCAGAACACACCGTCAATTCGCACAAAAAGAACATCTTTTCTAAGATGCAATGCAAGAATATAGCCGCGATAGTCAGGAAAGGATTTGAACTAGGTCTGCTTAAAATCCAACAGGAAAAACAAACAACAACTGCTATAATCATGAATGTAACTAAATCAACTACGATAATCATACTATCATTAATCTCCTTTGCGCTCAATGGCCAAATGGAAATTGAAATTTCTCCTACTGGTATAGTCCTACCTAGATTAACTACCACTGAGAGAGATGCGACAATACCGAATACAGGACAACTCATCTATAATCATGACCTGCTCGGCTTGCAGCTTCAAGATGGAGGAGGCAATTGGCAAACCCTTAGCAGCCGAAGTATTCAAGATGCAGACGGAGACACATTTGTACATACATCCTTTGTCCCTAACGAAAACATTATAAGAATGGACGTAGCTGGGAGCCATGGCCTTTGGATAAGAAAAAATGTAAACGGACAGCTGTATTTCGATCATGGATTTCAATCAGGAAATCTGTTTTTAGGTGGTGGCGGTAATGGCTTAAATGTAGACCCTTCTGTTGCTTTTAATAACGTCATGATAGGACCAGGAGCTGGCTTTGCTTTAGTTAATGGAACAAACAGTGTTGCTTTAGGTTTTGGCGCTCTATCTGGCTTTCAAGCCGGAGACAGAAATGTAGCTATTGGTACCAACAGCATGCTCAACAACACACTTCAATCAGATAATATAGGGGTTGGTTTTGCTACTCTAGAGAATAATGTTTCATTCAATAATATCGCTATGGGAACTAGAGCCCTCCGCACTAATTCAGGTGCCAATAATATAGCTCTTGGACATGATGCACTTCAGAATAATTCTGGAACTAACAATATAGCAATTGGGCCGTCAACTCTTACTCATAATACTGGTGACTCAAACATTGGAATTGGGAATTCTTCTCTTCTTCAAAATAGTTCTGGGCATTCCAATATAGCATTGGGATCATCCAGCTTATTATTTAATACAATTGGATTTGACAATATCGCTATCGGCACCAATGCTTTATTAGCTAACTCTTTAGGCAATTCACATATTGCTATAGGACGCAATGCCGCTCGTCAGTTGACCTCGGGACAAACTAATACGGTGATTGGGCACGATGCATTGCTTACCACCACTCAAGCACAATCGAATGTAGTCATCGGGTATAAGGCGATGGAATTCGCTGTTGCAGATCCAATAAGCGGTCAAGGACCAGTAGGTAATACTGCCATGGGAGACTTTGCCATGAGAAATACCACGAGCAGCAATAGTGTGGGAGTTGGATTTAGTGCTTTAGCATTAACTGAAGGTGGAAACGGCAATATCGCAGTAGGTGTTGAAGCTCTATTGGACATCACAGGAAATAGAAATATAGGTATTGGCATGGGTGCTATGCTCACCACCGATGGTACAGGCAATGTAGCAGTAGGTGATGGAGCTGGAGCATTCTATGATGGAAACCACAGTTTATTTCTTGGTTTCAGAGCTGGAGAGACCGCTTCTGGTGACAACCAATTAGTGATAGCTAACAATAGTTCAACTTCGCTCATATCAGGGGATTTTAGCACTGGAGAAGTTAATATCAACAGTATTGTTAACCTCGAACCAAGAAATGCAGCTCCTCCATCACCTCAAACTGGCACACTATATATGGATGATGGCACAAACACTGGAGGCACACCTGCTCTCAGAGTCTACATCAATAGTGCCATCGGTTGGAAAAACTTATAGCTCCTGATACTTTCTTAGCCAGACTCAATGCATCACAAAAATTTTATAACAACAAACATCAACACAATGAGACTATTAATAATTCTGCTATTCATAAGCGGTACTTTGTCAAGTCAATCAATCTTTGAATTAGAACTAACACCAGAAGGGATTGTACTACCCACTATCACTAAAGCCGAAAAGCTTAATCTATCGCCTAAGGAAGGTCAGGTATTTTATAATCCTGACTCCAAGGGCCTTATGCTCTACGATGGAGCAG
This sequence comes from uncultured Saprospiraceae bacterium, assembly GCA_964548935.1. Taxonomy (GTDB): domain Bacteria; phylum Bacteroidota; class Bacteroidia; order Chitinophagales; family Saprospiraceae; genus GYS-P2D. Next base: position 961 of record CAZJTO010000232.1, on the reverse strand, counting down.
ACTGGATATCTATAACAGGTGAAGTAGTCGTAACCGCCGTGGATATTGATGGCAATGTCTACGAAACTCAACAGATAGGAGACCTAACATGGTTCACCAGCAATCTCAATACTACCAAGCTCAATGATGGCACTCCTATTACTATGTCTGGTAGTGGAAGTCTGGTAGATAATGGAACGAACAAAAGTGCCACAAGCATACCAACACTTTGGTATTACAACAATGACCCTGTAACATTTGTTCCCACTTATGGCGCACTGTACAATCACTGTGCAGTAGCTACAGGGCTATTATGCCCTTCTGGTTGGCGAGTTCCTACATCAACTGACTTTGCATCTCTTGCAACTGCGCTCGGTGGAGATGCAGTTGCCGGTGGCAAACTAAAAGAAACTGGTACCACAAATTGGATTGCTCCAAATACAGGAGCAACAAATAGCAGCGGATGGAATGGTGTGCCTGGAGGCTTTGTACGAACAGGAAGTTTTATACAATTAGGAGTCCTTGGAAATTATTGGATAGGTGATAATAGTGGCCTTGTCAGAAACCTACATGCTGTTAGTGAAGCACTTGGTGCGGATCAACTTGATTTGTCCACTGATGGAGCTAGTGTGCGATGTGTACGGTAAGTACTTTTTAAACAATCAATCATAGATACTGATGACAACTTAGTATCACCTATGACACTAGGAATGCGTCATTCTCAATTTAGATTCATGGTACAAGACTCTTCGGTTTTAATAACGAAGACAAGAGCTTGTCCCAATTAATTTAGCGCTGATCTATCACACTAATAGCTCTATACCGCTCGAAAGTTCAAACTCGATGATCTCTCCGTAGATCTGTGTCTGAGCATAGTATTCTTGAAGTGTTACCTCCAAATTGGATTGCATCGTATTTGCTTGGCCTAGTATCAAGACACTACCTCCAAAGCCACCACCCATCATACGAGCACCGTATATAC
>CAZJTO010000231.1:0-4597 GCA_964548935.1 uncultured Saprospiraceae bacterium | reverse complement strand
TTTCGTGATGATGGACGTGATGCACCTGGTTGGCTATATTGACCGCCTTGCGGCTGAGCTTTCGGAAATGTTGGAAGAGTCTCTTTTTGATATTCTTAGCCTTTCCGACGTATATGATCCGCTTATGAATATTGCTGAGATAGTACACTCCGGGAGTTTCAGGTGTCTCTTGTAGCTCGTCCATTGAGAGGCCATTAGGCAAGACTGTGGCATCTATGCCATCATTAATGGCTTGCTTAATATCAAAATCACTCATCTCATTCTGAAAGAGATCCTTGAATATCTCGAAAGTAGCATAAGTGTCCCCATATGCCCTGTGTCGATCTGTGACGGTCAAATCATAGTGTTTTATCAGGTTGTCAAGTCCATAGCTCTTAAGGCCCGGCACGTGCCTTCTTGTGAGCTTGACAGTGCAAATTCGCTTCTTGTTAAACGGATATCCTAAAGTCTTGAATTCTTGCTTGATAAACCCGTAGTCGAACTTAACGTTATGAGCTACAAATATGCACCCCTCCATAATGGTGACTATATCTTTTGCAACTTCATAAAACTTAGGCGCATGCTCGACCATGTCATCATTTATGCCCGTGATTCGTGTAATAGAATGAGGGATAGAGCGTTCAGGATGTATGAGGGATTGAAATTCGTCAATGATGGTCTGACCATCAGTTACGATGATTGCGATCTCGATAATTCTATCTCTGTTGTAAAGACCGCCTGTAGTTTCGATATCTGTTATCGCATATTTATTCAAGCTACAATAGCTACTATGCTACTAAAGTATTACATATTCGGGGCATTGTGTTTTATACAATGCCTGTCTTCGGATCAAACACAATTTCCGTCCGCTCAAGAAAATCAAATTAGAGTAGGCGCAGAGCGCACAGATCAATATATCCATAACCTTACTGACAAGAAGGTAGGGATGGTTGTCAATCATACAAGTGTTATCGGCACAGATCATCTGGTGGATTATCTCATCGATCAGGATATCGATGTGACGGCGATATTCGCGCCTGAACATGGATTTAAGGGTGGGGCAGACGCAGGTGCAGAGATTGACAACGGTATGTATAAGTCATCGATCCCATTGTATTCGCTGTATGGCAAAACTAAAAAGCCGTCCGATGAAATGCTGGCTGGTATAGATGTCTTGGTCTTTGATATTCAGGATGTAGGGGCACGGTTTTATACCTACTTGTCAACATTACATTATGCTATGGAGGCAGCAGCCGAAAACGGCATTTCTATAATTGTGCTCGATAGACCAAACCCCAATGGACATCTGATCGATGGCCCAATCATGGAAGAAGAATTTATGTCATTTGTTGGGTTACACCCTGTACCTATTGTTTACGGTATGACAATAGGAGAGTATGCCTACATGATCAATGGAGAAGGATGGCTAGCAAATCAGATTAAGGCTGATCTCTCAGTCATCCCTTGTCAACATTATCACCATGATTCTTACTATGAGCTTCCTATAGCGCCTTCACCTAATCTGCCTAACCTCAAGTCAATATTGCACTATCCATCGTTATGTTTGTTTGAGGGAACTACGGTTTCTGTTGGCCGTGGAACAACTCAACAATTTCAGCTCTATGGCCACCCAGATATAATAGGAGAGCATTCATTCACTCCTATATCTCGTGATGGAGCCAAATATCCAAAACATGAAGGTGTGCCATGCCATGGGGTTAACCTATCCGAAGTAGATGTCCGAGACATCAGAAACAAATCACAATTAGACCTCTCTTATCTACTCGACACATATGATAGACTCACGACTAAGAAAGTTCAGTTTTTTAATGATAATAACTTCTTTGAGAAACTAGCTGGAACTGCAACACTCAGGAATCAAATCACTCAAGGCCTATCTGAAGTAGAAATTAGATCTACTTGGCAGGCTGACTTAAGTGCGTTCAAAAAAATAAGAAGTAAGTACCTAATCTATTAGTCATCTCGATCCACACATATCTGTGTAGCCAATCCCCAAAAAGATTACGTAATAAGAATAAGTGTAAGAACAGATAATAGACCAGAATTCATCTATAGAGCGTATAAAGACTGGTACGAGGAACATCAGATACAAGATTATATTCCGAGCAGGAAAACTAATGCAAATGTATGTGTAGAACGATTCAAAAGGAGAATCAGGGAGAGGATATATTAGATGCTTATTTTCATCTACACGTATCACTAAGAGGTAAAAGCCCTAATGAATTCGCAATTCGAAACCAGAGAACTGTGAGTTTAAGCCCGCAGTTCTCTGGATAACAAACATTATTTTTAAATTATAGAGTCTTCTATAGCAATTATTGCTTTCCACCCTCGAAGAAGGCAATGAAGTTGATTTCATCATTAAGCTTTAATCCTTTTTCACGTGCATATTCTTGCATAGCGTATAGTTCCGAGTCTGGGATTAAAGGAAATATGTCCTTTTTCTTAAGTTTTACTTTAGCAATTTGGTTGTCGCCATATTTTATAAAGTACTTAGTTCTCTGAGTGAATTTAGAGTTCCTTTGGGTATAACCATTATTTGATGCCTCTTTCAAGGTCACATAATTATCTTTAAAAAATATCATGTCTCCATCTTCATATAATACTTGGTAGAACTTATTCGGATCTTTAGAATCAGATTTTTTAAGGACAATTTCTTCACCATCATATGAGATTCTGGCTTCTTTGTAAAATCTCCCGTCCAGTACAATCATTTCACCACTTGGCTTGACAGCTACCAATTCATTGGCATATAAGTCAACTAAGAGTGGGACATTTTCAATATACGAATCATCGTTAAGAGTCAAAGTTCCCTCAATAGGCTCGCTATATAAAAATGGTGATCCTTCTGTATTTTGATAACTGGGTAAAGTAGAATTTTGAAAGACGCTGCTATTAGAGGAATTTAGTAAAGGATTGAGTGCGGTGGTGCCACTAAAAGTTGTAAATGAAACACTCGAACTTGCACCTGTTGGTATGCCAGCACTTGTAGGACTACCACCATACGATGGACACTGACCAATAACAAGAGAGACGCTAAACAATAGAGAAAAAGTAGTTAGCAATAATTTCATAGTTATTTTTTTTCTAATATACCTTTTTTAGGGTAAAATTCAAAAAATAACTATCCATTATTACAGCCGATACCTCAGTTGCACTTTAAGTTGGGTGAGCGTGCTACCGATTATTTCATTATTGCTAGATGATATCGTCTCGCGCCCATCGATAAAATTGGTCTGACTTAGTCTTGCCTCGAGTATGAGGCCAGCTCGTGTCCGGTAACTTGCTCTGAGGTAGTATCGTAGTCCCGTGCCACTGAAAAAAGGGATACTGAACTCATACCTCAGATCCGATTCATATGCCCATATGCGCGCATCAAAATCACTTACGTTGAAGTACATAAATCTCCCTGCCAAGTTAAGGGGGCTATCGCTATCATCATAGAGCACGTCTTGATAGGCGAGGATTCCTGTTTCAAAGTCAGACTCTCTGGTAAACCAGCTTCCTTCCACTCGTGTTCTCAACTCTAGATTAGAATTAACGATTTCGTTGAGCTGTATACGGCCTCGATGGATCTGTGTGTCGACAACTCTATCGATATTACTAGCGACAGTGCTATTTTCTTGTTGGCGCTCGTATCTATATTGCCAAAAAATCGTGCGCTTACGTCTTTTGTTATAGACTGCTCTGAATAGGTACTCCGTACCATCGCTAGGAGCGTCGATTTGGAACCTTAACCATGGATGCTTATAAAAATCTGCGTAAGCGTTAATTTTCCAAGGCTTCGACGGTCTATACTCGAATCCGATATATTGACCACTCTCGTTTTCGGATCGTCGTGTTTCAGAAAATGTGTTTGAATACAAGGCCTGAAAATCTCGATCAAAATCTCTGACGTGCAATGCCAAGTCCAATTTTGAATTGAGGCTGGTGATCAGTCCATGACTTTGGGCAATAGCTCCACCGTTGCTGATCCCCGCTTCACCGAATATATACACTCCCTGAATGGTGGTGTTATAATTGATGCTTGCTCCATAATTGTTTTCTCCACTAAACCGGAATCTATTAAACTCTGCTGTAGATCGTACCAATGGAACTTCTAATCGATGAGTAAGTGCGTTGATGCCTATGCTCGTGCTCTTAAACCTATAATTGACATTGAGTCCTGCACTCAAGTTGTTGATGGCATTACGATCAAATATTTCGCTTTCGCTTCGATGCAATCCGCTGGTCTGTAGTGAGCTCACAATAGGTTGCTCAAATTCATCTGAAGTCTGATTGGCATCTAAATTTCGATATGACACAAAATTCATGATTTCAAGATTCTTGACCTTCCACTGAGTTGCAATTCCTCTAAAAGCCAAATTCTCTATCGTGCTTGTATAGGGTTTCACTGGATATCCGCCTGCCTTGATATTGACTGTAGCAATACTCTTACCGAAACTAAAACCATTGTTGAGTAGAATACCTTCACCCAGTCTGATGCTATAATCACCGAGTGTGACTGACTTGAGGTGTTTAGTGATGTCTTTCTTATGCAAATAACCAGAGATATAATCAAATCCTTGACTTACGGTTGAGAACGACTCTCCTGCGT
>CAZJTO010000230.1:0-4625 GCA_964548935.1 uncultured Saprospiraceae bacterium | reverse complement strand
GCAAGCACGCCATCAGTCTCAACGGAAAGAGAGAACAGATCTTACGAGCTGACCTCCTAACCGTCGCCAAGTCTATGAATATCAAGAAAGCCGATAAGATCGTCGATGAGATAACAGAAACGGTCAGCCAATGGAAACAATATGCCCAAGCTGAATCTGTGGATCCCAAAAAAATGGAAGCAATAGCTAAAACACTAATACTCGACTTATAAAAACATAGTCAGCATATAAAGTACTCATCAAATGCGATTTTTGAAGACTGTGCAAATGACTATTCCTAACCTTATATTCATTCTATGAAAGTCACCGCAGAAAAGAACGAAAAGATCGGAAAATTGATATTTGCCTCAATCTACCCACTGTACCTCAACAGGTTGGAGAAAAACGGCAGGACCAAGGAAGAGCTCGATACCGTAATCCAGTGGTTTACGGGTTATGACCAAGAGGCTCTACAAACGCTGATTAATGAGAAGGTCACTTTTAGAACCTTTTTTGAGGGGGCTACGATCCATCCTAACGAGCATATGATCAATGGTGTCGTATGTGGTTATCGCATTGAAGAAATCGAGGATGAGTTCGAATTATACAGACAATCTAGACGCATGGAAAAACTGATTGATGAGTTGGCTAAAGGCCGTAAGATGGAGAAGATTTTGCGCCAAGAAAAGAAGTAATCCTTAGCGCTATCAGCCACTAGCATTATCTTTCAAGCGGCAACTATGAATGGACCGCCCTTGCTAACTCCTTTCTTTTTGCAAGCAACTAAGGAGGTATTGACGAGTTATATTTTGGCTATACAGATTCTATAAAAGACCTAGCTTGGTACCCAATCATTGGCAGGCTTCAAATTGCTCTTTTACCTCACTGAGCTTGGACATGCTCTTGTCTCCCCAGGTATAGTTGAGGTAATTGATCAAGTTATTGAGACCCACTGGCGTGATTTCCTTGTTGCCAGGCATATCTACGGTTTCCATGACTTGTCCCTCCTTGCCATTAACGATCAGGCAGACCAACTCAGATTTTAGACTTGTTAAGTAGGCGGACTCGGTGATATCGGGAAACATCTTGCCCATACCCTTACCATCGGCCATATGGCAATTACCACAGTTGACCTCATAGATCCGTTGGCCTTGCACAAACTTGTCTTGCTGGCAATATGACGACAGCGTCGCCATCAATAGCATTGCTACGCTGATGTATATTTTATTCATATTCTCTAAGTAGGATATCTATATCCTTCATCAATTTATCAATTTCTTTTGGACTTGTTCCATCTCCAAAGCTTCTGATCCTCCCAGCTTTGTCAAGTAAGATGACCTTGCCGCTATGATCAAATCCTCCCGGAGCCTCTGGGTCTTCATATGCCGCCACGAAGTAATCATCGGCGATATCCAGGAGTTCCTCCTTGTCCCCAGTCAAAAATCGCCACTTGTCATGATTGATCTCCATGTTGTCGGCATAGACCTTGAGTGCATCTGGTGTATCTCGCTTGGGGTCGATGGTATGCGATACCAATAGTATATCATCATTATTGAGCACCTTGTCGTATATGCGGAGCATTTGTTTCTTGACTTTAGGGCAGATCGATGGACACGACGTAAAGAAGAAATCTGTAAGATAGACCTTGCCATCCATATCGGCAGAACCGACGGCCCGACCGAGCTGATCTGTAAACATAAAATCTCGAATCCGATGCTCTATAACCGTACCATCGAGCTCGGTGCGATCGCCGATGTATGGCAGGGCCTTAGATGACTCTTTGCTTTGGCATGAGATCACCGTCAATACTGATATGAAGAAGAAGAACTTGATCATTTTGTATAGGTTTTGATGAGCATATCAGCCTCTTGTAGAGACCGTAGCATCTGATCACTTACGTGTTGAATTTTGATTTTTTCGGCGTTGAGGTATTCGAGATTTTCTGCCAAGGTAGGCAGCTCCGGAGCATCAAATTCATGCATCCAGGACATCATCGCCTCATCAGCGGCATCAAGCTCTTGTATCTGCGTCGTGATCTGCTCCTCATTTGTTCCATCTTTGAGTTTTCGCAGTTTCTTCTTGGCCCTATTAATATCAGTCATTTTGGGCATCACATCATCATGTATGACCATCACCTCGTCATATAGTTTTTCATATGCGGGGTCTTTAGGCGGTCCACAGGAGATGATTACTATCGAAATCAGCAATAAGAACAGTCGAAACAATCTCATTTAATACATTTATATTTTAAACACAACGAAAGCACAGGGGTTCTTCTATTAGATCGAAACTATGACTGACAGAAAGGTTATACTCTGGTTTAGAAACGACCTTCGCCTACAGGACAACGAGGCGCTGAACGAAGCATGTGATGCTGGAGCGACCGTCTATCCTATTTACGTTTTTGATGATCGTGTTTTCAAGGGCAAAACTAAATATGGTTTTAGAAAAACAGATGTTTATCGAGCAAAATTTATCCTCGAGTCTGTATTAGATCTCAAGAATCAATTGCAAGGTCGGGGCACTGATCTGATTATCAAGATCGGTAAACCTGAGGAAGTCATCTTTGACCTCGCCAAAGAGCTCAAGAGTTCCTGGGTATTCTGCAACAGAGAGCGCACCGACGAAGAACTTAAGGTACAGGACGCCCTTGAGAAGAACCTGTGGTCTATCGGCCAAGAGGTCAGGTATAGTAGGGGTAAGATGTTGTACTACACAGCAGACTTGCCCTTCCCGATTACGCATACGCCAGATGTGTTTACCCAGTTTAGAAAAGAAGTAGAAAAGATAGTACCCGTACGACCGCCATTAGAAGCGCCACAGTCCGCGCAATTTATAACGGAATACGACTACGGTATAGCGCCTACTCTGGAGGATCTGGGCTACAGCGTTGCAGACATCGACAGATCACAACAGACCCTACTCATGGGTGGTTGCCAAACTGGCCTTGAGCGCTTGAAGCATTATTTCTGGGATACAGAGTCCGTCACAGACTACAAAGAGACTCGCAATGGGCTGTTAGGACTCGACTACAGCAGCAAGTTTAGCGCATACCTGGCTCATGGATGTCTATCGCCTAAGATGATCTATCACGAGTTGGAACAGTATGAAAAGCAGGTGAAGAAAAACTCATCTACCTATCACCTATTCTTCGAGTTACTCTGGAGAGATTTCTTCAGGCTGATGGGTAAGAAACATGGCAATACCATCTTCCAAAAAGGGGGCATCAAGCAAGAGGAACGCTGCGAACTCACAGACAACGTAGCTCTATTTAAAATCTGGTCTGAAGGGCGTACAGGCATACCGTTTATCGATGCTGCGATGCGAGAACTCAACACGACAGGATTTATGTCCAACCGTGCACGACAGAATGTAGCAAGCTTCCTTGTTAATGACCTCCATGTCAACTGGCAGATGGGCGCAGAATACTTCGAATCACTCCTCATCGACTATGATCCCTGCAGCAACTGGGGTAACTGGAACTACGTCTCCGGTGTCGGATGTGATCCCCGAGAAAATCGTTACTTCAACATCATCCTACAAGCAAAGCGTTATGATGCTCAAGGTAATTTCGTCAAGCATTGGATCCCGGAACTGAAGAACCTCCCATCAGAATTCATCCATCAGCCACATCTGATGTCACCCGCAGAACAGGCCGAATACGGCGTCATCCTTGCCAAGGACTATCCCAATCCGTGTATTAAGCTGGAGGAGGTGTAAGACTGACTTTAGTGTAAGAACAAGATCTTGAGATGCGCTTAGGGTCCTAAAATTATGGTGCAGAATTGATCAAAAACAGGTAATTTGATCATATATACGCTAGTTAGCGGTAAGTTGAAAGAAAAATAAAAATGACTAATCTCGAAATAATACAAGAACTAAAGCAATCTACCTTTACAGATGAGGATGGAGAACAGTACAAGCTTGAATTTCAAAAAGGATTGTCCGACGACGAAATAGAACACTTAAAAAATCGCTTTCCAAACAGTACAATATCGGATGAAATAAGTCAAATACTCCAAGTAACCAAAGGATGGGACGGATATGGACCTGAAATGGTATATTTTGATTCAATAGGTGAATTTGGATTTACAGAATTATCACCAAATTCAATAGCATTAGGTCATGACGGTTTTGGAAACTATTGGGTTCTTGATTTAAATGAAAAGGGAGAATTGGGCAAAGTTTTTTTTGCTTGTCACGACCCAGCAGTGTTTGTGATAAATTCGCAAAATTTAAATGAATACTTAAGTCATCTCTTAGATTTCTATAAGAACCCAACAGACTCAAATTTGATTTCAATTGATGATAAAATAACTTTTGATATTTGGAAGAACAATGAAAATTTGAATCCTAAAATAGAATTTCAAAATCATAATCCTGAATTTAATAACTTCTTAGATAAATTCGAAGGAGATGATTGGACGGTCGCTGATTTAAGAAAAGGAAGAAATAAGGATGGCTTTCCATGGGGCAAACTCGGTCCAAACCAATTTACAGAAAGACATCCAAAAGAATTGATCTGGATTATTAAAAACAAGAAAAAAGGATTCCTATCAAAACTGTTCGGCAAATGAAAACTATACCGATAACACATGATGACGATGGCATACCCTTCGGAATACGCCACGTATCATAATTCCGTT
>CAZJTO010000229.1:0-4635 GCA_964548935.1 uncultured Saprospiraceae bacterium | reverse complement strand
ATCGCACCGATGCTAGGATTCATGGGTACGGTAATCGGTATGATCCAAGCATTTGATAAGATTGAAGCTGTTGGTGATTTATCCCCATCAGTTGTTGCAGGGGGTATTAAGGTTGCACTCTTGACTACAGTATTTGGTCTGATTGTAGCGATTATCTTGCAGATTTTTTACAATTATATTGTATCAAAAATTGATGGCATCGTTAATAAAATGGAAGATGCTTCAATCGCCTTGGTCGACGTAATGGCTAAGAATAAAGTATTCAAGTAATAGTCCTATTAACTAACAGATAAAACATATAAACTATGTACAGTTTATTAGCTAAAAAAGGACAGTTGTTTGCCATCCTACTCGGTGTAGCTGTGGTGATCATATACTTAGCCACCGTGATCGGAGGTATAGGTAATGCAGGCTACGATATGTCGACGGACCTGAACCAAGTTCTAAAAAATAATACGGATCAGTCATTTAGCTTCTTCGACGTGGGTTTGAAGTTGACAGTCGGATTAGTAATAGTTGCAGCTGTTATCGCAGTTGTATTCGGATTGATCCAGATGCTTAGTGCACCTAAGAACTCGCTCAAAGGAATTATCGGTATTGCCGTGATTGCAGCAGTGTTTTTTGGATTGTATTCGAGCGCTGATGCAGATACGGCATCTGCAATCAGTAAGACGATACAGAAATTTAATGTCTCCGATAATGTGAGCAAGCTTATTTCTGGTGGTATTTTGACGACGGGCATTTTGGCTGGGGCCTCCGTTGCCGTAATGGTTCTCGGCGAAATTTATAATCTCTTCAAGTAATGGCTAAGAAAAGTTCAAGAGATCGATTAAGTAATGAGGTGAATGCTGGCTCAATGGCTGACATTGCATTCTTGCTATTGATCTTCTTCCTAGTGACAACAACTATCGAAGAGGATAAAGGAGTACTCGTACGCCTCCCGCCATGGTCAGAAGAAGAGCCTGATATCTTAAAGTTTAACAAGCGAAATGTTTACTCGATATTGGTAAATGCGAACAATGATCTTCTCGTGAGAGGTGAGCCTAAACAAGTGGGTGATCTAAGAGAAGACATCAAAGAGTTCATCATGAATCCTACGAAGAGAGAAGATTTCGCAGAGTCGTCAGATGAGGCCATTGTATCATTTAAAAACGATAGGGGGACTAAGTATGAGACCTATATTGAGGTATACAATGAAATCCAGGCTGCATACAATGAACTTTGGGATGAATATTCCAATGCTAAGTTTGGCAAGGACTATGAATTTTTAGTACTTGCTGATAGAAAAGCTGTCAGAGAGATTATTCCTAAAAAACTCTCAGAGGCAGAACCATCTGCTTTTGGAGAAGAATAAATTAGATTGATATGTCAAAGTTTGAAAAGAAAAGAGGTAAATCCTCCCCGGCTATATCGACGGCTTCATTGCCTGATATCATCTTTATGTTACTATTCTTCTTCATGATGGTAACAGTTATGAGAGACTCTAGTTTGAAGGTTACTGTCGTGACACCAAGTGCAACAGAGCTTACAAAGTTGGAGAAGAAATCATTAGTGAATTTTCTCTACATCGGTAAACCGACCGAAGAGTATAAAATCGAAGCGGGAAGTCAGTCAAGGCTTCAATTAGGAGATAAGTTTGCGACTGAGGAAGATATTCCATTATTCTTGGAGAATCACCGTCAAAAGATCGATGAGCGCCAGCGAGGTCTCATTACTTCTTCTCTTAAGGTGGATCAAAATACCACAATGGGAATCGTAGGAGATATAAAGACTGGCTTGCGTAAGGCTGGACAATACAAAGTGAACTACTCGGCTAAGAAAAAAGCAGAGTAGGATAGACTACAAAGACTATGTAAAGGCAGCTCGGAGAAATCAGGGCTGCCTTTTTTGGTTTTAAGATTAGGTCGATTTATCTCAGGCGGTCCATCGACGACACGAGCTTTTCATCTTTCTTGATATATCGACCAGCTAAGGCCCCAAAAATGATAGATCCCAATGGAGTGAAGGTCCCTATACTTAGATTGGGAACAAGTGAGCTGGATTCTGATGCCTGTAAGAAATACAATATGCCTGCGACCAAAGGGAACATTACCGCAAGGACTAATGAGAGATTAGTCATCTTCAGTTGAAGGCTTCTATTATTAAATAAGAAAATGGTTCCTAATGAGATCACTGCTCCTAACCCGACTAGGCCCAGTAAGATAGGATTGTCATAGATGTTATATAACAAGTCAGAAAATATGCCTTGAACTTCTATAGTGGTTGTAGCAAATGCCGTAAAAAACTGGCTCCCGAAAAATAATGACGAAAGTAAAAGGAAAATACTTTGAAGGCGCTGGATCATTTTTTTGAGTGCAAATTTATAGTATTATTGAATGAGTACTTTGACTATTAATTCAATTTTTCTACAGAACTATGAATACGCCAAAAAATCTGAGTTACTGGGAGCACAAATCATATCTTGATGATATAGATTATCTAATCGTTGGATCGGGTATAGTAGGCATGACTGCCGCATTAGAACTCAGATTAAGAGAGCCAGACGCTCACATCGTGATGATCGATAAAAGCAGTATTGGAGGTGGCGCATCATCTCGAAATGCGGGATTTGCGTGCATAGGATCAATAAGTGAATTGATGCACGATCGCCGGCAATATGGTCCTGACAAAACGCTTGAAATTGTTTCGGCGCGATTAGAAGGTCTCGTAAGATTACGATCCTTATTGGATATTGAGGCTATGGCTTATCAAGGCAGCGGGGGCTGTGAGCTATTCAGGTCAGAGGAGCAATACAGTATGGCACTGGATGAATTAGATGAGTGGAATAAGCTAATCCAACCTGTCACTGGGCTCGAGCGAACCTATATCCCTGTAGAAACCCATGGATTCAGCAACATAAACGAGCAGTGCATTGTAAATCGCTCTGAGGGTCTCATAGATACGGGTAGAATGTATCGATTACTCGAATCCCACCTGACTCAACATGATATTACGTCCATTAGAGGCCTCGCTATGACTAAGTATGATGCCAGGTCTGGTAAAGTTGCCGTACACTTTGCAGAATTAAATAAAGCTATTACTACCAAAAACCTCCTGCTATGCACCAATGCATTCACTCCAAATGTCCTCAGCGGTGCTGATGTGATCGCTTGCAGAAACCAAGTATTGGTGACTACTCCAGTGGCTAATGATCATCTCACTATGGGATATCATCTAGATGGCGGGTATATCTATTTTAGAGCGGTCGCTGATAGAGTGCTCATTGGCGGGGGACGACATCAACATGAATCTGAAAATAATACGACTGAGTACGCACTTTCTGACGATAACAGGGAGTACTTAAAAGAACTGCTGCAGACTGTAGTGCTTCCTCAGCAGTCCTTCGACATAGATTATCACTGGTCAGGAATATTGTGTGGTGGAGAAGTGAGAGATCCAGTGGTCGAGGAAGTGGAACCTCATGTATATGCAGCCTATAGACTTGGTGGTATGGGAGTCGCTATTGGGAGCAGTATCGGACGGCACTTGGCACAATTAGCGGTATCTTGACGTTAATACTATCGATGCGGTATACGATTCAGTATTTGGTATTAGGGAGCATGATGTTGTTGCAAGCTGTGCTCTCTGGTCAGGATAGCACTATTGTTCCTGTAGATACAACGAGTACTGCCACAGATTCCGTCTCAACACTAGTGAGTAGTGCGGATCAAGCGTTCCATTTTTTTTCAGAAGAGGGACAGGCTATTGATACGCTTGTGGGCAATGTTGTATTGATACAGGATAGCCTCTATATGACTTGCGATTACGCCATTGTAATTGATGATATTCAAGCTTATGCTAGAGGTAATATTGTGATCGTTCATAAGGATTCCACAGTTATATACTCTGATACCCTTAGATATAACGGTATTAGTAAGACTTCTTTATTGACAGGAGAGGTCATCCTTGATAGCCGTGGCAAACGACTCAATACAGATAGGCTCCTGTATGACCTCAATGAGGAGCGTGCAACATTTACGACAGGTGGCAAGCTCGTAGATGAAATTTCCACACTGGACGCATTGTATGGCACATATGATGTGAACATCGAAGAGGCTCTATTCAGATATAATGTACAATATCAAGATACCTCTATCCTTGTAATTACGGATAGTATACTATACGATTATCAGTTAAGCAAGATCAGATTTTTAGGGCCTACCAATATCTATCAGGATAGCACAACTATTTATAATGAGGCGGGAATATATGACACTGAGATCGATAAAGCTGTGCTCAGTGAGAATGTTCAAATAAGTACCCAAGAGCGGCTGATTAAAGCAGGCTTGTTGGTCTATGATGGCAAGGCCGATACCTACGACATGTATCTCGACCCAGTTATCATAGAACCTGATGGAAGCGAAGCCCGAGGCGATAGCATAATTTATAACGCGCGCACAGAGATTTTACAACTCTTGACCAATGCCAGTTATATCTCAGAGGATCAAGACGTGCAGGCTGATGAAATTGTTTATGACCTTAAGAATGACACTTATACGACCACAGGGCGATCGCAAGTTGTCGATGAGGGTTCGGCGATAGAAGCAGATACAATCCTCAAGACTGATGATGGACAGACCTTCGCAATGGGCGAAT
>CAZJTO010000228.1:0-4679 GCA_964548935.1 uncultured Saprospiraceae bacterium | reverse complement strand
GGCAGACACAGATAGAAAGCCAGCAGCGTATGGTGCTCTACAATCAATGGCTGCCCCATGTACATGCTGACCTCCACGAGATGGGACATGAGAGCCCATATTATTTTGCTCCGGCTGCGAGACCTTATCATAAGTTTATCAGCAAGTGGCAGCAAGACTTTCAGGTGACCATCGGGAAGAATCACGCCAAGTACTTTGATGATCGAGGATGGCTCTACTTTACTAAGGAGGTATTCGATCTATTCTATCCGAGCTATGGAGATACCTATCCGACTTTTTCGGGAGCTATAGGCATGACCTATGAACAAGGTGGTAGCAGAGTAGGCGGTAGAGCCGTAGATCTAAGCAACGGCGAAGAGCTCACGCTAATGGACCGCATCGACCATCACAGGACAACATCGTTAAGCACGGTTGAGATTAGCTCGATTCACAAGCAGGAATTAGTCCAACAGTTTAGGGATTTCTTCCAAACCAGTGCCAAAGACCCTCTTGGAGATTACAGGACTTACGTAGTCAAGAGTGACGCATCAGGAAACCGCCTGGAAGAACTCGCAGAACTACTGGATCGACAGGATATCAGATATCATACAGTCAATACAAGTCAGACAGGAGCAGGATTTAGTTATCAATCTGGTGATAAAACAGATTATACCGTTGAGCCTGGAGATATGGTCATATCAGCATATCAGCCCAAGTCTGTGCTGACTCAAGTCTTGTTTGATCCGGAGAGTGAACTGGAAGACTCGCTGACATATGACATTACAGCTTGGTCGCTACCCTATGCATATGGGCTTGAATCCTACGCCACGACCGAAAACATCCAGGCCAGCGAACGATTGCAGTTCAGCAAAACCAAAAACAACCTCGACTCACAGTACGGATATATTATCCCGTGGTCGGATATGAAAGGTGCAAAGGCTGCGGCCATGCTTGCACAAAACAATATCAGTTATCGAGTGGCCTCCCAAGATGTGCAGTATGGGGACCATGCCGTAGACGCTGGAGCACTATTGATCACACGAGCTGACAATCGGTCTCAGCCTGACGAAATGCTCTCAGTACTCAGAGCCATTAACGATTCTGGAGCAACTGTCCTCCCGATTGATTCGGGATTTGCTAATGCCGGACCAGACTTAGGTAGTGGTAGAAACTATCTGGCAGCAGCACCAAAGGTGCTAACCATACGTGGCGACAGAGTGAGTGCATTATCATTTGGTCAGATCAAATGGTACTTTAACACCGTACTCGACTATCCACTGACTATAGTCGACATCAATAATATTGGTCGCATTGATCTAGACAACTACAATACTATCGTGCTTCCCGATGGATTCTATCGATTGTCCAATATGGACAAGATTACCGACTGGGTAAGTGATGGCGGCAAACTCATCGCTATTGGTGGTGCCAATAGGCTCTTATTAGATAATGACGATTTTGCCCTTAAGAGCCATGCAACAGGTGATGAAAAGAGTCAAGAACAGACTCAAAACAAACAAGCAGACCTTGCCGCTAGGTATAATCACTATGGTGAGCAAGAACGACAGGCTATTACTAATTTTATCCCTGGTGCTATATTCAAATTGCAGCTTGATCCTACACACCCTTTAGCTTTTGGTTTGGGAGATCATTACTTCTCCCTGCGAACCAGTAGTAATCACTATCCACTGATGACCGGTGCCAATAATGTAGCCTATCACCCACAGGATGAAGAAATGGTCCTCGGATTTGCGGGCAGTCAGATCAAAGAAAAACTCAAAGACTCTGTCGTGTTTGCTGTTGAAGACTCGGGACGGGGATCAGTAATCTATATGGTTGACAATCCGCTGTATCGAGGATTTTGGCACAATGGACTTTTTTTGTTTAGTAATGCGTTATTTATAGTAGAATAGATTTCATATGAAACAATACATACTCATCATTATTAGCCTGGTATTAATATCTCAGGTTGCTATATCACAGAAAGAAATAACAGTAGAGTCAATTTGGCAGGACTTTGAGTTCTTCCCGAATCGGGTACCTGGATTCAACTTCCTACAAGATGGTAGACACTTTACTCGTCTCGAAGACAATACCATCAAGAAGTATGATATCATCTCAGGTTCATGGGTAGAAGATATATTCAATGCAGCAAGCCTCGATGGAGAGGATATCGAGATAGACGGATATCACTTCAATCATGATGAGTCAGCCATCTTAATTGAAGCCAACAGTGAAAGCATCTACAGGAGATCGTACTTGGCTAATTATTATGTATACGACTTTGCTTCGGAGAAACTGACATCAATATACGATGAAGGCAAAGTGATGAACGCTACTTTCTCACCCGACGGCACCCATGTCGCCTATGTATGGGAAAACAACTTATACTATTTCAACATCGATGAGGAGCTCACGCTTCCTGTAACATTTGACGGGGAGACGAATAGTATCATTAATGGTGTAACTGACTGGGTATATGAGGAGGAGTTCTCTATCGTAAAAGCATTCTGGTGGTCACCTGATAGCAAGAGAATTGCCTACTTGCGCTTCGATGAGTCAGAGGTGCCAGAGTTTACCATGACTTATCATAAAGATCAGGTCTATCCAGAGTATTACACATTTAAATATCCAAAAGTAGGAGAGAAAAATGCTGATGTGACAGCACACGTATTTAGCCTCGCCAGTGAGGAGAGCGAAGCGCTTGATCTTGGAGACATGAATGACATCTATATCCCACGAGCGATGTGGACGACGCAGTCTGATGAGCTCTGTGTGTTCAAGATGAATCGTCATCAGAACCATCTAGAGCTTTTCTTAATAGATACCGATGACAACAGTTCAAGAGTACTCCTTGAAGAGAAGAATGAATACTACATCGATATACACGATAACCTCAACTTCCTTAAGGATGGCAAGCACTTCATCTGGACAAGCGAAAAAGAAGGATACAATCATATTTATAAGTACAATATGGACGGCCAAGAAGTGTCGGCCCTAACGAGAGGCAACTATGACGTAACGAGCTTCTATGGCGTAGACGAAGCCAATGGTCTGGTCTATTATCAAGCCGCAGAGCAGTCGCCACTCAGAAGAGAAGTATATCAAGTCAACTTCGATGGCAAGCAGAAGAAACTGTTAACGCCAAATGGAGGCACGAATAGTGCAGCATTCAGTAGCACCTATGATTATTATACGCTCAATCACTCTACGATTAATACCGCATCTACCTACACGGTATTTGATAGAGCCGGCAAGCAGGTAAGGCTATTGGAGGACAATGCAGAGATTGCTCGCAAGCAAAAAGAATATGGCGTACAGCCTGTTGAGTTTTTTGATTTCACTACCTCCGAGGGAGTACAACTAAATGGTTGGCAGATCAAGCCAAAAGACTTCGATCCAGCTGGATCATATCCTGTATTTATGTTTCAATATAGCGGTCCTGGGAGCCAGCAAGTACTCGACAACTATCGTGGTGTTAACTACTGGTGGTTTCAGATGCTGGCGCAGCAAGGTTACATTGTTGCCTGTGTAGATGGTAGAGGCACAGGTGCTCGTGGCGAAGAGTTTAAAAAGATGACCTATCTACAACTCGGCCACTACGAGACTAAAGATCAGATAGAAGCTGGCAAGTATCTCGCTGGATTGCCATTCACTGATCCAGAGAAGGTAGGCATATTCGGCTGGAGCTACGGAGGATATATGTCCTCACTCTGTATCCTCAAGGGTGCAGATGTATTTAGCACAGCGATCGCTGTTGCTCCCGTCACGAACTGGAAGTGGTATGACACGATATACACCGAACGCTTCATGAGGACTTCTGAGGAGAATGATGCCGGCTACAGGGACAATTCACCAGTCTACTTCGCCGATCAGTTAGAAGGCAACTACCTACTCGTGCATGGCAGTGGTGATGACAATGTGCATCTACAGAATAGCATGGAGATGGCCAATGCACTCATAGCCGCCAACAAGCAGTTTGATACCTATATCTACCCGAATAGAGCGCACGGCATAGCCAGAGACAATGCCCGCTTACATCTCTATAACAAGATGACTAACTTCTTGAATGAAAACTTGAAATAAGTCTAATTATCTGAAACTATATAGTCATCAATTGTAGTTGTAGCGCATCAGCCTATAAGTAAGTCATGAACAAGCCCAAAGAAATTGTAAATCGCAAAGCGAAATTCTCATATAGCTTCATCCAAGAGTTTGAGGCCGGCGTCATGCTGACTGGCACAGAGGTGAAGTCCCTACGCAAGGGTGAAGCCAATCTCAATGATGCCTACTGCGTGTTCAAGGATGATGAGCTTTATATACATAGCTTGTTCATCGCTGAGTATGACCATGGCAATATCTATAATCACGAGACTCGGCGGACTCGCAAACTCCTACTTAAGAGGACAGAACTCCGCAAACTAGACAAGCGTACGAAGGAGAAAGGATTTGCCATAGTGCCCTACAAGATCTACTTCAATGAGCGTGGCAAAGCCAAAATATTGATTGCCCTTGCTCAGGGTAAGAAATCCTATGACAAGCGCAATAGCATAAAGGAAAAGGATATGAAGCGTGATCTCGATCGAGCTCTGAAGGGGACTTAAAGATTAAAGTCGGAAGTTGAAAGTTCAAAGTATTCGCCAAATGTCCGTCCCTGATATAGGTTGACCGTTTTGATAAACATTATCAAAATGAAACCA
>CAZJTO010000227.1:0-4681 GCA_964548935.1 uncultured Saprospiraceae bacterium | reverse complement strand
CGGTAAAAATCGATCATAAGAAAATTAAATTGATTTGATCAGTCACTAAACTGATGACAGGTAGATATGTTTTTACTTTTAGACTGATTGATTGATAAAATTAGTACCCCTAATTAAATTAGGCAGGCTAATACTGTTAAGATTACGATTCGCATGATATAAATGCTGCCTTCTGGTACGTGAATCATGATCCACCACAATTGATTAAATGGGGATCAAATGACAAAATGCTTTATATCTTGCCATCCTAAACCAATGTTATGAAAAACACTAAAATCGGAGGTATCGGTTATTATGTTCCTGAGAACGTAGTAACCAATGATGATCTCACCAAACACATGGATACGTCGGATGATTGGATCAAGGAGCGCACGGGTATCCGAGAAAGACGTTATGCTAAGAAGCATGAAGAGACCACGACTACTCTTGCGGCTGAGGCCGCAAAAAAAGCGATCGCCGATGCAGGTATAGACAAAGAAGAAATCGACTTTATCATCTTTGCTACGCTTAGCCCCGATTATTTCTTTCCCGGCTGTGGTGTACTCTTGCAGAGAGAGTTAGGGATCACTAAGACTGAGATTGGCGCTCTCGATATTCGCAACCAGTGTTCAGGTTTCATATATGGTTTGTCTATCGGAGATCAGTTTATTAAGACTGGCATGTACAAGAACATCCTATTGGTGGGTTCTGAGATGCATTCTATGGGATTGGATTTTGATACGAGAGGTCGCAATGTCACGGTGATATTTGGTGATGGCGCTGGTGCTGTTATATTACAACCTACTGAAGAAGAGGGGAGAGGAGTCCTCACCACTAACCTCCACTCTAATGGTACTTGTGCTGAGGAGTTGGCCATGATTACACCAGGGTCTCATGGAGGGTACCACTTAGGTAAAGAGAAATTCGGTTTTCCTGATGAAGATCAACCGGGGGGTATCTATCTTACTCAAAAGATGCTCGACGATCACTTGTTCTATCCTAATATGAATGGGCCATTAGTATTTAAATGGGCTGTCCAAAAGTTTCCGGCAGCTATACAAGAGGCACTCGATGACACGGGGTATACACCTGAAGATGTGGATATGTTGATCCCTCATCAGGCTAATCTCAGAATCAGTCAGTTTGTGCAAAAATTGATGCAGTTGGATGATTCTAAAGTGTTTAATAACATTCAGAAATATGGTAATACTACTGCAGCATCGATTCCAATCGCATTATGCGAAGCTCGTGATTTGGGCAAGATAAAGGATGGAGATTTGGTATGCTTAGCGGCTTTCGGTAGTGGCTTTACCTGGGGTAGTGCCTTGATTAGGTGGTAATTAGCCTATCTCGTTCACTTCTGGTTCATTCAACATATCGCCACAATATTTACAATAGATGGCATCGGGGTCATGACCTTCCTTAGAGCATGATCGACAGTGCTCTGTGGATAGATCGCTTTCGTGGATTTCTGAGGACTTAACAAGTTCATTGGTAACGATACCTGTCGGTACGGCTATGATGGCATAACCCAATATCATCAGGCAAGCAGAAAAGAACTGTCCCAATGTTGTCTGCGGCGTAATATCACCGAACCCAACCGTAGTAATCGTAACGATAGACCAATAGATGCTCCGTGGGATGCTATCAAACTGATCGTTGCTGCCGCCTTCTATCAGATACATTATTGATCCGAAGATGCATACGGTAATCATCACCACAAATAAGAACACACCAATCTTAGTAGAAGAGTTACGCAAAGCTCTAACGATGACAAATCCTTGATTCATCGCTTGTGCCATCTTGAAGATTCTGAAAACTCTTAATAATCGCAGGGCACGGATCACAAGTAGAGACTGACCGCCCGCTATCAATATGCTTAGATATGCTGGTAGTATAGACAAGAGATCAACGATACCGTAGAAGCTTGTGATATACTTCCAGGGTTTCTTAACCGTATAGATCCGGAGTGCATACTCTATGGTGAACACGATCGTGAATAACCACTCGAGCACGGCGAATAAGAGGCCATATCGTGCATGGTAAGAGGGCACAGTCTCTAATGCTACTATGACTACGCTCAGGAAGATTAGGATGAGAAGGGCAATATCAAATTGTTTACCTCTGCGCGTATTAGTCTCAAATATGATTTCATGCAGTCTGAACCTATCTATTGATTTCATCAGTTTAACGATGTATGAGAAGTTATCAATTTTCATCAGTATGACTATTATTGGACGTAGAGGATTATTCTAAGTCATCATCTCAACAGTAAATCAATGATTGCGCCAAAAGTACGGCGAGAGCAAAATCAATATGGTAAAAAGCTCTAAGCGACCGAAAAGCATCAAGATGATTGACAGCCATTTGCCTACATTAGGAATGTGTGCAAAGTTGTCAATAGGCCCCACAGAACCAATGCCCGGGCCAACATTGCCTAAACTTGCAGCGACGACCCCCACAGCTGACACAAAAGGTGTCGCATCCTCAACTAGTACGAAAGACATGCAAATAGTCCCTACTAAAAAAATCATCATATAGAATAGTAAAAAAACCAGGATATGAGTAAGGATACGTGGTCGAACGACATGGCCATCGATCTTAGTCCTGATGAGTGCTTTGGGGTGTAGGATACGCTTCAACTCAAGGATTGAGTTTTTAAAGAATACAAGATGTCGTATTACCTTGATGCCTCCACTTGTTGATCCCGCACAGGCCCCCATGAAAAACATAGAGAAAAATATCATTGTAACCGCAGGCGACCAAGCGGTGTAATCTCCAGTGACGTAACCAGTTGTCGTGATTAATGATAGCACGTGAAACAAGGCATGTCGAAAGGACGCTTCGATGGATTGATTTCCTATGCATGTAATTGATATTGTGAGAATCATCGTCAACATAAAAACGAGCAGTAAATAGGCTTTAAATTCATCACTGCGCCAGACCTTCTTCATCTTTCCTTTCAGTCCAAAGTAGATGAGTGTATAATTGCAACCCGTGAGGAGCATAAAGAAGGAGATCATGTACTCGATACCTGGATTGTTAAAAGCTGCAATGCTCGCATTCTTGGTAGAGAACCCAGCGGTTGCAATGGTCGTCATGGAGTGATTGACAGCATCAAACAAGGTCATCCCCATGATAGCGAGTATGACTGCGAGCAATGCGGTCAGCGACACATAGATGAGCCAGAGTCGCTTGGCAGTCTCTTTGATTCTTGGGTGAATCTTATCCGAAGTAGGACCAGGGGATTCCGCAATAAATAATTCAACACCTCCGATCCCTAAGAGTGGGAAGATGGCAACGGTGAGTACGATAATACCCATACCTCCAATCCATTGGGACATACTCCGCCATAATAACAGGCTATCTGGCAGTGCCTCGATATCTGTGAGTATAGTCGCGCCCGTAGTCGTCAAGCCGGACATACTCTCGAACATGGCATCAGGGATGGAGTCGATACCCTGATAGGACAGATAGGGTATAGCACCAAATAGGAAGATAACAATCCATCCGAGGGCTACAATCAAGTAACCTTCTCGCTTAGAGAGATTCGCCTCAATGTTATTGAAGGCGGTCCATAGCAGAGTGCCCGTAATAAGCGATGATACGGTGCTAATGCCAAGATTTCGTGCTCCAGAATCCCCGTTGATGACACCATAGATTAATGGGATGGACATCATCAAGGAGAGCAATACTAATAGCACGCCGACGACCTTCAAGACTATCTTATAATGGATCACTACTTAAAGATTTCTTCAACTTGCTTAATGGCATCATGTAATGCTAAGACAACAATCTTATCATTCTTCGCCAAGACGAACTCATCGTCAGGAATAAAACTTTCGTTGCCTCGGACTATTCCAGCTACAATGGAACTCGGTGGCAGTCTGAGTTGCTTGATAGGCTTGTCGAGCAGGCGATTACTTTTATGTAGTTCAAACTCTATAATCTCAGCATCCACACCATGCAGACTTGCTATTGCCTCGATCTTTCCTTTTCTCACAAAGCGAAATATACTGTTGGCAGCTAAGAGTTTCTGATTAATGATGGTGTCGATCCCTATGTTTTGAGAGATGTGGGTGTAGTTGACATTCTCGACCAGAGCGATAGTCTTGAAAATGCCCAATTCTTCAGCCATGAGGCTCGTGATGATGTTTGTCTCAGAGTTGGGAGTGAGTGCGATGAATGCATCCATGTGCTCAAGCCCCTCGTCTTTGAGTTCTCTGACATCACTTGGGTCTGCATTTATGATCAGCGTATTGTGGAGCTTGTCAAGAAAGTACTTTGCTCGTTTTTCGTCTTTGATGACAATTTTAACTGAATACTTATGTTCCAGTTTCTGTGCGGTTAAGAGGGCAAGTTGTGTGCCTCCGATGATCATAATTGATTTAATCGGTTTAAGCTGCTTACCTATGAAGGTCATAGCTTTTTCTAACTTCCTGGCCCGGGTCGATATATAGAGATGATCCCCTTTTTGTAGGCGCGTATCTCGGCGAGGTATTAGCGTATCATGACCTCTTAGTAGTGCTATCCCTCGGAAGATGAAATCGTCGTTGAGTTCATTTATTTCTCCAATCGTCTTATAATTCAGTGGACAGCTAGCGTCCAGCGTGAATCCGACAACTGAAAGTTTTCCATTTTCAAATTCAAATAAATCAGTAAATGAAGCTCGTCTTAGCAGTCGCTCTACCTCCAATGCTGC
>CAZJTO010000226.1:0-4690 GCA_964548935.1 uncultured Saprospiraceae bacterium | reverse complement strand
TTTCTGAGGGATATACAAGGGAAAAAGGATCTGGAGTAATCATAAGTGATGATGGCTATATCGTAACCAATTACCATGTCATTAAAGATGCCGACTTTATAGAAATCACTTTACAAGACAAGAGAGAATTTGTGGCGGAGGTTATCGGTACTGACGAGTCTACTGATCTTGCCCTACTCAAAATAGAATCTACTAAGCTCCCATCATTGGTATTTGCTAATTCAGACTCGCTCATGGTTGGAGAATGGATTTTGGCTGTAGGCAATCCTTTTGGATTGCAGTCTACAGTAACAGCCGGCATTGTAAGTGCTAAAGCTCGCAGTATCGATGCGCTGAGTAAAAACGATATAGAGTCTTTTATACAGTCAGATGCGGTTATTAACCCCGGCAGCAGCGGAGGGGCATTGGTTAACACCGATGGCCTATTAGTAGGGATATGTACAGCGATTATATCGTCGACAGGTAACTATGAGGGCTTATCATTTGCAATTCCCTCTAATCTGGCTCGCAAGGTGATAATAGACTTGAGGCAATTTGGATCAGTACAGAGAGGCAATCTCGGTATCACAGTTACTGATGTAGATGCTCAGATCGCTGACAAGTATGGTTTGGATGTAATCGAAGGCGTACAGATCGCATCTGTAAACCTCAATAGCGCTGCAGCGGCATCTAACCTTCTCAAAACAGACATCATCTTATCTATTGATAATGTAACCATAGACAACTCATCGGAGTTTTATGAGCAAATCAATCGATACCGCCCTGGAGATCAACTACAAGTAGAAGTATATCGCCGAGGCAGAATTATGAAAATTCCAATCACATTGAGGAATCATCTGAATACTACCGATTATATTTCGGTACGATCTGACAAAGAACTAAGAGATATTGGAATCGAAATCAGAGATCTAAATTCAATCGAAAAGAAACGGGTCCAAACTTCTGGAATCATGGTCATAAGTATCTCCCGTGACAGCAAGATTGCTGATACCAATATGGAACCTGGATTTATTGTGGAGCGTATCAATGGGGTAGATATAGAAAGCGCACAGCAGTTTATGCATATCCTCAAGTCCGAATCAGGTGAGGTAACGCTGGTGGGCTTCTATGAGAGATATCCTGGTACTTTTCCTTATACTTTTATGAAGTAGATTTCCCTCTATGTTAGATCGGTAAGATCATCTACACCCAAGGTGCGTTGGGTGTTATACCCTTCGGCGTAATCCACTCCGATAGGCCTTCCAAAAACTTTCATTTTGGAACTTATAAAATCGGTGAATTTATCAGAAGAAATAGGAGTTTGTATTGCTTCATTCTTGTCGACATTAAACTGTGTTGAAAACGCAGCTATAGATTGCATCTTAGTTTCAACATACTGTGTAATGTCGATACAAAAGTCGGGTTGCAAGTGCTTATCTTGTATATAATAGTACAGCGCATTGGCTCTGTGGGCCGTTGTCCCAGCGATCTCAATACGTCTTAAACCTGAGTAGAAAAATGCCTGTCGTACCAACTCCGATGCCCTGCCATGATCTGGATGTCTATCATCAACAGAATTGGCTAATATAATGGTAGGCTTACAGCGTCGAATTAATTCTACGATGCGCATGATATGCCGTTTGTCAATGGAGAAGAACCCATCCCTCATCATCAGATTTACTCTAAAGTCTACACCTAAAATTTCTGCAGATGTCTTAGACTCAACAAGCCTTATTGCCGCACTCCCTCGGCTTCCTAATTCTCCTTGTGTTAAATCTGCAACCCCGACAGACTGTCCCTTATCAATCTGCTTAAGGATGGTGCCTGCACATGACAATTCTATGTCATCAGGATGAACCCCGATAGCTAATATATCCACTGGCTTAAACTCTCCATGTATGACTTTAATCATTCTTCTGGTAATTTGAGAACATGCAATACTCTTCTAACGCTAAAGTCCCTGGCTCCGTGACTCATCAACAATAAAAGGGCGGCGACTAGTCCTATATTTTGCATAAAATTCAGAGAAGATTCCATTCTGAAGTCGACGGGGTGATTCCAAAAATCATGAATCACAATCGTGTACGGAATCCAGTATAACAAGATTAAAAAGGCCCCTATACTGGCATAGTAGCCAATCAGAATCAATATACTCCCGACAATTAATAGAAATATCACCCCTGACAATAGTATATCTTGCTGCCAAGTGATACCATATTCGGTCATGGTCTCTTTAGTAGACTTAAAAAAGACAATCGAATCGTACGCTTGGTATAAGAAGATGAAGGAGACAAATATCCGAGCCAGAAGATCGTAATAGTTTTTCATCGAAGGGCAAGGTATAACAAATATTTCAGGGATCACTCACTAATCTCGATGCCGAGACTCTCTGCAATTTTGGTGGTAACACGTTGTCCATCTAAGGCTGCTGATAGAATACCTCCCGCAAATCCAGCACCCTCTCCACAAGGAAAAAGGTTCGGCATAGTTGGGCTGTTTAATTGATCAACATCCCTGACAATGCGTATAGGAGCACTGGTTCGGCTTTCTAAGCCGATGACCTGAGCCTCTGAGGTATAATAACCTTTCATCTTCTTACCAAAGACTCTGACAGCTTGGCTCAAGTGATCGTATATCCACTCGGGTAATAATTCGTGCATGGGTGCAGGATATATACCTGGTATATACGAGCTATCGCCAAGTGACGTACTAACTCTACCCTCAGCAAAGTCCGTCAGGCGTTGGGCAGGGGCTTTCTGACTTCCATCACCGTAGTTAAACATCTTTTGTTCTAGTTCTCGCTGATATCGCATTCCGCCAAAAACATCTCCGGCATAAGGGTTTTCGTCCAAGCTGACAACGGTACCAGAATTAGCAAACGGAGAGTCACGTTTGGACAGCGACATGCCGTTAACGACCAGTTCTTTAGGCGCAGTAGCTGCTGGTACTATAAGTCCTCCTGGACACATACAAAAAGAGAAAACGCCCCTGCCTCCGACTTGGCAGACGAGCTTATAACTCGCTGCGGGGAGATTGTCCTCTCGTCTCCGCTGATTGTACTGAATTTCATCAATTAATGGTTGGGGATGTTCGATTCTCACTCCTACAGCGTATGGCTTAAACTCAATACGCACTCCTCTCCTTTCACATAGCTCATAGATATCTCGTGCAGAGTGGCCCGTAGCTAAAATGTAAGAATCTCCCACTATGCGCTCGCCGAGCTGGTTAATGCAAGCGGATATACCATTCTTGCCTATTTCGAAATCTTCGATTCGTTGATTAAAGTGAACCTGCCCACCTGCCCGAACAATGGTCTCTCGTATGGCTGATATAATCTTAGGTAATTTGTTAGACCCTATATGTGGATGGGCATCAACAAGTATATCGGACATTGCTCCGTGATCCACTAAAATTTGAAGAATCTTAGCAATGTTACCGCGTTTATTAGCACGGGTATACAGCTTACCGTCTGAGTATGTTCCAGCCCCACCCTCACCAAAGCAGTAATTAGAATCAGGATTAACTGTACCAAACTGCTGGATAGCTCGAAGGTCTCTCCTACGTTCACGCACATCCTTGCCGCGATCATATACGATCGGCTTAATCCCAAGTTCTATACATCTAAGTGCAGCAAAATACCCAGCGGGTCCAGCACCAATTATGACAACAGTGTGTGTGAGGGTCTGTAATTCGTACGTTAATTGAGGTGTAACTTCTTCTATTGGTTTCTCAATTGTTCCTACTTGTATTCTCAATACATACTTAGGGCGTCGACCTCTGCTATCTATAGATTTCTTAACAATCTTAATTTGGGTTATATCTTCTGTCGTTATGTCTAATTCTCGAGCACAAATACCCTTTATAAAATCCTCATCATCCAGTTGTGTGGGATAGATTCTGATATCAACCGATAACTTCATCACAGCTGATTAATGGCACGAGAAAACTGGTGTAACCGATTGATTAGCCGCTCCAGTTCTGCAAGTCTTATCATATTACTGCCGTCGGAAAGCGCCGATTCGGGCTGTGGGTGTGTCTCAACAAACAATCCCTTAGCGCCAACACTTAATGCCGCCCGAGCCAATAGCTCTGTATCCATTGGATTACCCGATGTCACTCCAGATTCTTGGTTAGGTCGTTGCGTAGAATGGGTACAATCCATGATTACATGATTACAACTAGATGTCATGGTAGCTATTTTAGGCATATCAACAATTAAGTCATTGTACCCAAAAGAATTCCCTCGTTCGGTTATGAATACAGGAATCTCACTCATCGCCTGTGCTTTATCGGTTGCATGAGCCATACTCGAGGCATTCATGAACTGCCCTTTTTTAATGTTAATAGGGATACCCGTTTCGGCAGCTGCTTCGATCAGGGAGGATTGTCTGCTCAGGAATGCCGGAATCTGTATTAGATCTACCACATCCCTAACCAAATCAATATCGGAAATCTCGTGTACATCAGTCGTAATAGGTACATCTATTTCCACGCTCACTTCCTTCAGAATTGTCAGTGCTTTATCTATACCTATTGATCTAAAAGAATCTTTTCTCGTGCGATTGGCCTTGATAAATGAGGACTTGAAGATGTACGGAACTCCTAAAGAGTCCGCAATTCGCTTACATTCCGTTGCGACAGTCATGCACACTTTCCTGCTTTCTACAGCACATGGTCCAGCGATAAGAAAAAAGCTCTCAAATTCCTCTTC